>CACZRH010000001.1 GCA_902783455.1 uncultured Lachnospiraceae bacterium
AACTGCCCCGATTTCACTCGGAGCAGTTAATCAATCATCCTCTGTTGCGACGGAATCAAACCCTTATTTCTTCAGCGTTACAACAACCTTTCTGTAAGGCTCTTCCCCTTCGGAATGAGTCGTAACATATTTATCGTTCTGAAGTGCAGAATGAATAATTCTTCTTTCATAAGGATTCATCGGCTCCAAAGATACGGGACGGCGGGTTCTCTTTACCTTGGATGCAATATTATGTGCAAGATTTTCCAGAGTTGCTTTTCTTCTTGCACGGTAATTCTCGGTATCCACTTTTACTCTGATATATCCGTTGGTATTCTTGTTTACTACCAGTGATACGAGATACTGCAGGGAATCTAAGGTCTGTCCTCTCTTGCCGATGAGAATGCCCATATCATCTCCGATTAAATTGATATCCAAAAGCTCCTCTTCTTCATTATATTCTGCTTCCACAACAGCCGCAATATCCATTGCATGAAGAACTTCTTTTAAGAAGGTAACTGCAGAATCTTCCACTTCTTTTGCATTAACTGTAATTTTTTCCTTCTTCTGCTCTTTTTTAATTTCCTTATTCTCTTCTTTTGCTTCCTTCTTTTCTTCTTTCGCTGCTTCCTTAGCCTCTTTCTTCTCCTCCTTAGCAGCTTCCTTTAAAACTTCTTTTTCCTCTTTTACAACAGCTTCTTCTGCTTCCAAAGCATCTGTTTCTTCTTTTACACGTGCTTTAATGACTGCCATTTTGGAACCGATTCCAAGGAAACCGGAGCTTCCTTCTTCCACTACTTCATATTCCAGACTGTCGCTTGCAACAAAGAAAAACGTGCAGGCTTCCGTAATTGCCTCAGATACTGTTTTTGCTGTAAATTCTTTAAATTCCATTTTAACCTCCAAATTATGGTACTAAACGTTTCAATAAAATTATTTTTTACCGTTTTTATTATCATTATAGTTCTTTAAAAGATTTGCTTTGTCGGCAATACTCATTGAACCCTGACCGTCTTTTGATTTTTTATCGGTCTTTTGTAAGTATTCTGTTGCTTTTTTAATGTCTTCTTTTTTCTCTGCTTCCGTTTTCTGAATTGCATCTTTTACGGTACCGGAATTTTTATTGGTAGCCGCATTGATTTTTTTATTCAGACCTTCCGTTAATACGCCTTTTTTCTTTAATTTCTCGGCATATTTCTCACTGTTCTTTTTAATAATGTCATCCAGATTCATGGAATCGATATACTTGTTGATTGCAATCTGCTGAATGGAACGGATCACGGAACCGGCAATCCAGTAAAGACCCATACCGATGGGAAGCGTGAAACAGAAAAATGCGGACATAAGCGGCATCATGCTGTTCATCATTTTCATGGATGACATCATCGCATTATTCTGATCATTTCCGTTCTGTGCATTGTTATTCGCCTGCGGCGTCAATTTTAAGTTGATCCACTGTGTTGCCGCGGAAAGAACAGGAACCAAAATTGCAGCAATGATAATCCACCAGTTTTTGTCTGAGGATGCCCACTGGGTCTTAATTGTTTCAAGCGGAGAAAATGCGATATTTAATCCAAGAAAATTATTGTAATGATTCAGGGTATTCATGGTATTGGTTATTTCCGCACCGAGAATCGAAAAACGATTTCGAAGCGCTACCCAGTCCGCATTTGTTGCCCTGTTTAAAACATCAATGAACGTATTGGAAATATAAGTGATTCCTTCTGCCGTTTCATAAGTAAAATTTTTATTGGAAAACTGTTTTGTAAAATATTTGGCGGAAGACAGACTCTGCATAAATTCAGGACTTCCTTCCAAATAAATCAGTTTGCTTACCAAAGCGGTATAAGCAGCTTTCACCTGCGGTACATATGCGGGAATTGCATAGATTACACGGTATAAAGCAAACAGAATCGGCATCTGAATCAATAACTGCAGACAGCTGCCGGAAGGAGAAACACCGTATTTTGCATAAACGGCTTTTGTTTCTTCCTGCATTTTCATCATGGAATCCTGATCGTTTTTCCCTTTGTACTTATTCTGAATAGCGGTAATTTCGGGATTCATGATGGCTGACATTTTGGAAAACTTCTGCTGCTTAATGGTAAGCGGCAGCAATGCCAGGTAAATAACAATTGTAAAAATAATAATGGCTAAACCTATATTCGGAATTCCGATTTTATCCAGTACCCAGAAAATACCCTGCATGATAAAGCCGAGTAATTTTGCCACAGGTCCTATAATAAAGACGGAATTCTGTGTCAACAGTAAATCTAACACTTTAACCTCCTAAATCTCTTTTGTATCCTGTTTTAAATAAACATAAAATTACAGCCGTTTATTCTTACGGAACAGGATCGTATCCTCCCTTTGAAAAGGGATTACAACGCAAAATTCTCCACGCCGCAAGGAGAGATCCCTTGAGGGCACCATATTTCTCTATTGCTTCAAGTCCGTATTGGGAACATGTCGGAAAATAGGGACATTTGGTACTTTTCAGTGGAGATAAATAAATCTGATAGAATCTAATTAATGCTATTAAAATTTTTTTCATTATTAAAATCAATTCATTCCGACTTCATCGCATGATGAAGCTTCATAAGATGAATGATTGCATCCGTTACTTCTTTATAAGAAAGAACTTCCGCATTTTTTCTTACGATGACTACAATGTTTAAACCACTATTAAACATATCCTCGTGTAGTCTGAAACTTTCTTTGATCAGGCGCTTCATACGATGCCTGATAACACTGTTTCCGACCTTTTTGGAAACGGAAACCCCTAATCTGTTGATTCCAAGATCATTCTTCGACACATATATTACAAAAAACTTATTGGCATAGGATTTGCCGGATTGGAATACAGATTGAAAATCCTGATTTTTTCTTAATCTTTCCATAAAATAAAGACATAAAGAAGGGCCACATTTTGAATGCGGCCCTCATATTCTTAAGCTGATAATACTTTTCTGCCTTTAGCTCTTCTTGCAGCTAACACTTTTCTTCCGCCGGGCGTGCTCATTCTGGCTCTAAAACCATGAACTTTAGATCTCTGTCTTTTCTTAGGCTGAAATGTCATCTTCATAACCAAATACACCTCCTTTACTTATGTCGAAAACAAT
>CACZRH010000002.1 GCA_902783455.1 uncultured Lachnospiraceae bacterium
ATCAATGAGCACATGAATGCGTTTATGAAGCAGGCTCCCGGATATTTTTTCATGATTGATTTGGACAGCTTCAAGCTGGTGAATGATCTTTACGGACATGAGATGGGAGATAAGGTTTTAGTTGGCTTCTCCAATCTTTTGAAAGAAACCTTCGTGCGTGACAGTCTGATAGGACGAATCGGCGGAGATGAATTTGTCGCATTTTCCAGGGATGTAGCATCGGATGAGGAAGTAGAGGAAATAGCCGGACGCCTAAACAGCAGCATGATGCGGGATGCAAAGGATTTAATGGGCGAAAATATGGGAATTTCGCTTGGTGTTTCCGTCGGTGCGGTTCAGACATTTGCAGCAGGTGAAGAATATAAAAATGTTTTCCGCTGTGCAGACAAAGCGCTTTACAAGGTGAAAAATAACGGAAAACACGGCTGTCTTGTTTATAAAGCGGAAAAGGAAGAGGAAGAAATCGATGAGGAAGATTTTATCGATTTAAACAAATTGAGTACACTTCTTTCCGAACGGAATATTCCCGACAGTGCCCTGATGCTGGATCAGGATTCCTTTTTGTATGTATATCGTTTTGTAACCAGATACGTTCTTCGGTATCATAAAAAAGCCTGCAAGCTTTTATTTACGTTTATTCCCACCGAAGGGTTTGAGGATGAATATGAGGAACTCTGTGAAGAATTCTGTGCACATGTGAAGAGTCACTTACGAAAGAGCGATCTTCTGATGCAGTATAAAAAGGGCCAGCTCTTTGTGTTCTTAACAGAGGTAAGAGAAGAAGCGCTTCGAATTGTATTAAGCAACATTTTAAACGGCTGGAAAGAGGAAAAGGGGAATGCACTTACCATTCATTACGAATGGCAGTTTGTGGGAGCCCCTAAAACAGAATGAGTAGAAACAGTGTAAAAATAAGAAAATCCGATTATCTAATCATCATTATTCTGGTGGTGGTTTTCGGCGTCATTATCGCAACAAACGTCAACCTGGCTGCCCAGTCTGCCATTTCGCAAACCGAAACGGTCGGACAGACACAGATTAACAATATTAAATCGGATTTTGACAATTATATTACAAATGCAAAAAATGCGCTGATTAAGGTATCCAGCGGTGCGGAGCAGATTCTCTCCAAAGAGTCCGGCATGAGTGAAATCGAAGATTACATTGTGGAACAGAAGCGCCTGCAGCTCGCTGCATCCGATGGTGTGAATTTCAATGTATACATTGCAGGAACCGGATGGGAGATCATTCCCGACTTCGATGCACCGGCGGATTATCATGCGACGGAGAGAAACTGGTATGTCGGCGCTGTTGACAGAAAGGGTGAAGTTTACGTCAGCGATCCGTACATTGACCAGATGACGGGCAATATGTGCTATACGCTGTCCATGATGCTTTCTGACAATGATACGGTTGTTGCAATGGACTTCACGCTTTTGGAAATTCAGGAATCGATTACCAAAATGTCCTTAAACGAGGGAAGCGAAGCGGTCATTTTAACCAGAAACGGTATGGTGGTCGGTTACCGTGATATGTCGCTTGTCGGAAGGGAAGCAAGAAAAGTGCTTCCGGAATATTCCACCCTGCTCGGAAGGGTGTTGTCATCGGGCAGCGGGGAAACCTTAAAAAGTACGGTCAACGGGAAACGCTGTACGATTTTTTATTCGATTACCGAGAATAAATGGGTTTTGATTGTAAGCGTGCAAAACGGTGCTTTGTACCGTACGGCCGTGCAGCAGATTGTCTTTACGGCCATTTTAAATCTGCTGATGCTGGCGCTTCTTGTCGTATTTTATGTGCGAAGCATCCATAGCAGAAGAAAAACGGAAGAAGCCTATGTCAGCCGTGTTATTTTTGTACAGAAGCTTTTGGAGAGCTTAAGCGAACCGGTGGATAATATTCTTCGCGTTAGTAACGAGGAAATGCCCGATACAGGGGAACGTGCCGCTGAAAAAATTGCCGACATCAAAGCTTCCGGAATCCGCATCAACGAAGTGATGCAGAATTTAAGCTCCTATAATTCCATTTTGGCGGATCAGAAAAAGCAGGAAGAGAAGCGGCGTGTGAGTGACCGGGACGATATGACGAAGCGGATTCGTCGGCTACGAAACCTGATTATTATCGGGTTGATTCTGGTTTTGTTAATCAGCGCCTATTTTGTATTTGATGCATCGGAAACGGTTGTTTCGGATACGCTGTATCAGGAACTGGAATACTATGCGTATCAGTTCAACTACTGGGAGTTGGAGCAGCAGACGGTTTTAAACATGTTTACGGATGTCATTGTAGCCAATCCGGAGCTGTTTGATGATTATGAAGGAGCCGTTGCATGGATGGACGGGATTGTTCAGAAATATCCGAGCATCTCGGTATGTTATCTGGCCAACCCCTATAAAGAGCATACGGTCATTATGAATAACGGCTGGCAGCCGGAAGCCGGATGGAAGGTTGAAGAACGTGACTGGTACCGTGATACGGAAAAATCGGAAACGGGCTTCAGCATCTCGGAACCGTATTATGATGAGCAGACCGATAATTACTGTATCACAATGTCGAAGATGGTATATGGTGAAAACGGTAATTTTATCGGAATCTTCGCTATCGATTTATATCTTGATAAAATCATCAATGTCTTCGGAGAAGGCTACTCTTCGAAGGAATATGTTTTCTTAGTGGATTCGAACGGGGATATTATTAATCACCCGAATATAAAATATCAGATGTCCGGGCAGAGCAAGACGAATGTGAATGATACCGCATACGCCGGTGCTTATTACGGAAAGTCAAAATATAAGATTATCCGGGATTACAACGGACAGATCTGTATGTGTAAATTTGTGAAAGATGAATCCACCGGATTTTCCATCGGCATTATCAGCGAATGGCTGAGTCTGTATGTTGTCATATTTATCTTTATGGGCATCTATATTGTGCTGGTTTTAGTGGCGATTATCGGAATTGTGATTATGTTAAACCGCGCCATAAGGTCCCAGGCGGACATGAACCTGCAGTTAAAAGAAGCGTTTGACAAAGCAACGGTTGCCGGAAAGGCAAAGGCGGATTTCTTAGCGCAGATGAGTCACGAAATCCGGACCCCGATTAATGCGGTCATCGGAATGGACGAGATGATTCTTCGCGAAACCAAAGAAGAAAACATCCGCGAATATGCGACGGATATCAAGAGCGCAAGCAATACGCTGCTTTCGCTGATTAACGGTATTCTCGATTTTTCCAAAATCGAAAACGGAAAAATGGAAATCATTCCCGGAAAATACAATACCGTTGATTTAATCAATCAGACCGTCAACATGGTTTCCGAGAAGGTGCAGAAGAAAAAGCTGGAATTTTTGCTTGAGATAGACGAATCACTTCCGAAGGTTCTTTACGGGGATGATATGCGAATCCGCCAGGTAATTACAAACCTTTTATCCAATGCGGTTAAATATACGGAGAAAGGGTCTGTCACACTTGCCGTAAGTCAGAAGGATTTAACGGATTCCGAATGCAAACTTTGTGTTTCGGTGAAGGACACCGGTATCGGAATTAAGAAAGAAGATATGGAAAGGCTCTTTGAATCCTTCCGGAGACTGGATGAAAAGAGAAATAAAAATATTGAGGGAACGGGCCTCGGCATGTCCATCGTACAGGGAATTCTGGGACTTATGGGCAGCAGACTTGAGGTAAAGAGCGAATATGGAAAAGGGTCCGAATTTTCCTTTGAAATCGAGCAGAAGATTATTGAAAATACCCCGATCGGAGTTTATCAGAAGCGGCGTGAAATTGATACAGCCTCTGATAAAACAGGACTTGTGATTCATGATGCAAAGATTTTAGTCGTGGATGACAACGAAATGAATTTAAAGGTTGTAAAAGGACTGCTTAAGCGAATCGGCATCACACCGGATCTGGCTTCCGGCGGGAAAGAAGCGCTGAAGCTTGCGGAAAACACCTTCTACGACATGATTTTAATGGATCACATGATGCCGGAAATGGACGGAATCGAAACCCTGAAGGCATTGAAAACGGGAAACCTTCTGGGAAATACCGTAGTGATTGCGCTGACCGCAAACGCAACCTCCGGTGCGAAGGAGATGTATTTATCTTACGGATTTAAGGATTATCTCTCCAAGCCGATTGAACCTAAGGAACTTGAAAATATGCTTAAGAAGCATCTTTCGATGAAGTGTGAGTTTGAGACGGAGAGTGCCGATTCTTCTAAGGCAGGTTTGCAGGATGATTTCGGGAAGGAAAACCTTCTGGAGTATCTGAATGCGAAGGGCTTCAATACGGAATCCGCCATGGTCTACTGTATGGACGATGAAGATTTTTATCGGGAAATGCTGGAATCTTTTGTTTCGACTGCAGCGGAAAAGAAAGAAAATCTATCGAAACTTTTTGAAGCGAAAGATATGAAAGAATATCAGATTGCGGTTCATGCACTGAAGAGCAATGCCAGAACCATCGGAGCAACGGAATTATCGGAGCTTGCACTTTCATTGGAAAATGCCTGCAAGGAAGAAAACAGCGAAGCATTCATAAACGGACACCAGCCGCTTATGGAGAAGGTGGATGAGGTTACAGCCGATATTTCGGGAATTTTATAAGTGTGTTTTGAATATCGTAATGTTTTGAAAGTATTGTATGGGTTTGATAGAATAAAATAGGTGTTTGTATATTAAATGAATTGATTATGTCGGATTGTACATCTGCACTTTTTTGATAAAAACAGAGTGTAAATTTAGAGTGTAAATCGGAAAGGGGTCGGCAGCATGGAAGAGAACAATGGTGTAAATAATGTTGAAAACGGAAATGCCGGAACAGATCATATCGCAGCGAATAATACAGCAGTAAATAATGCCGGAGTGAATTCTGCCGGAGCAAACAATAATATGCCGGATTATGCGGAATTTAATCCGCAGGCGAAGCGCAAGGATTTCGGAAAAGGCCTGACGATCGGTTTGCTGATTGCGGTGATTGCGGTCCTTCTTGTAATCGGAATCGGACTGGCGACATTCTTTGGAATCAAAGCCATCAAGGACAGTCAGAAACCGCAGGTAACATCAGCTCTTCTTGCACAGAAGCTGGAAGATGCAAGTGACCTGACGACTGCCGAGCTTACCTACCACGGTGTCATTCATTACGATGACGGAGGAATTCCTTTCCTGACACAGAAGAGGTACAGCATGGTATATTCTGCAACCGTTGAGGCAGGGATTGATTTATCCGAAGTGGAAATTGAAGTGACGGATGACAAGGTAAAAGTTAAACTTCCGAAGGTCAAACTCGATGAGCCGGAAGTAGATATGGACTCCATTGATTTTTATGATGATTCCTTTGCTCTTTTTGACTTGGAAACGAAGGAAGACGGCATTGATGCTGTCAAAGAGGCCAAGAAGGACTGCGAGAAAAAAGCGGATGTTGCAAGTCTGGAATCCAAAGCATATGAAAATGCGAAGAAGGTTGTCGAGCAGCTTTTGAAGGATGCAGTCGGCGACCGTGAGCTTGAAGTTGAGTGATTTATAGCACGGAGCAATTTGAAACAGAGAATAGTTTGAATATAGAAAATAGTTTGAAATAGAA
>CACZRH010000003.1 GCA_902783455.1 uncultured Lachnospiraceae bacterium
AAAAATGACACAAGGGGACGGGGACGATGTGTCATTGTGGTTTGCAAAAAATGACACAACATCCCCGTCACCATGTGTCATGTTTCATGTGGGGCGGTAACTTGAAAACAAACGGGGATTTCGGTATAATAAAGAGTGGTCTGCCAAGAAGATATTTTGTCTGAATCAGGCATGCCATTATAATTTGAACGAATACATGGAGGATAACGGGATGAGCAATGTAAGACGGGTGTATGTGGAGAAGAAAGAGGAATTTGCCTCTGCAGCAAGAGAACTTCTTCATGACTTAAAAAGCTATCTTGGGATTAAGGGAATTGAGTCAGCGAGGATTTTGATCCGCTATGATGTTGAAAACATATCGGATGAAATCTATAAGAAAGCATGCAAGACCGTTTTTGCGGAACCGCCTGTCGATCTTTTATACGAGGAAACCGTTCCGGGAATTGAAGGAGCAAGGGTATTCGGCGTGGAATACCTTCCCGGTCAGTATGATCAGCGTGCGGATTCTGCGGTACAGTGCGTACAGTTTTTGAAGGAGGATGAATATCCCGTCATCAAAACCGCAACCACATATGTCATTACGGGAAATATTTCCGATGATGAATTTGCACAGATTAAAGCATATTGTATCAACCCCGTGGATTCGAAGGAAACGGACCTTGAAAAGCCGGATACCCTCATGTCGGTATTTCCGGAAGCTCCGGATGTTTCAATTTTTGACGGATTCACCACGATGCCGGAAGAAGAGTTTAAGGCATTATATGACAGCCTCGGACTTGCCATGACATATCGTGATTTTAAATTTATCCGTGAGCATTTCGCGAATGAGGAAAAGAGGGATCCTTCTTTTACCGAGATTAAAGTGCTTGATACCTACTGGTCCGATCACTGCCGTCATACCACATTTTCCACGGAACTTAAGAATGTGGAATTTGAACAGGGAGATTATACAGACCTGTTAAAGGGTACCTATGAAGATTATTTAAAGACCAGAGAAGAATTGTTTGCAGGAAGAAGCGATAAGTTTGTCTGCTTAATGGATTTGGCGCTTGTGGCAATGCGTAAATTAAAAGCAGAGGGCAAGCTTGAGGATATGGAGAAATCCGATGAAATCAATGCCTGCTCCATCGTTGTCCCGATTGATGTGGATCATGGTGACGGCAACGGAAGCGTTACGGAAGAATGGTTAATTAATTTTAAAAATGAAACCCATAACCATCCGACCGAAATTGAACCGTTCGGTGGTGCCGCAACCTGTCTCGGCGGGGCAATCCGCGATCCGCTTTCCGGAAGAACCTATGTATATCAGGCAATGCGTGTTACCGGTGCGGCAGATCCCACGGTTCCGAATTCCGAAACATTAAAGGGAAAGCTTTCCCAAAAGAAGCTTGTCCGCGGTGCTGCAAGAGGATATTCCTCCTACGGAAACCAGATCGGACTTGCAACCGGACTTGTAAAGGAAATCTATCATCCGAATTATGTGGCAAAAAGAATGGAAATCGGTGCCGTTATGGGTGCCGCTCCGAGAAAGGATGTAAAGAGACTGACCTCCGATCCGGGCGATGTAATTATTTTACTCGGCGGTCGTACCGGACGTGACGGCTGCGGCGGTGCAACCGGATCTTCCAAAGTACATACGGTTTCGTCCATTGAAACCTGCGGTGCGGAAGTGCAGAAGGGAAATCCGCCGACAGAGCGAAAAATCCAGAGATTATTCCGTCGCGGAGAAGTCAGCCGTCTGATTAAAAAATGTAATGACTTCGGTGCGGGCGGTGTATCTGTTGCAATCGGTGAACTGGCAGACGGACTGAGAGTGGATCTCGATAAAGTACCGAAGAAGTATGAAGGTCTGGACGGAACCGAGCTTGCAATCTCCGAATCCCAGGAAAGAATGGCGGTTGTCATCGATCCGAAGGATGTTGCAGAGTTTATGAAATATGCAGCGGAAGAGAACCTCGAAGCGGTTGAGGTGGCAGTTGTTACCGAGGATCCCAGACTGGTTCTTTGCTGGAGAGGAAAGGAAATCGTCAATATTTCCAGAGCCTTTTTAAATACAAACGGTGCGCATCAGGAAACGGATGTCTTTGTGGACAGCCCGAAGAAAGACGAAGATTATTTCAAAAAGATTGCCATTCCGGAAGTGGATGAGGCATTAAAGAAAGGGGATATCAAAGGCGCCTTTAAGGCCGGTGTATCGGATTTAAATACCTGTTCCCAGAAGGGGCTTGTCGAAATGTTCGATTCCTCCATCGGTGCGGGTTCCGTACTGATGCCTTACGGTGGCAAATACCAGCTGACTGAGACCCAGACAATGGTTGCAAAGGTTCCGGTAATGGACGGAAAGACCGATGCGGTTACCATGATGAGCTACGGTCTGGATCCGTATTTATCAAGCTGGAGCCCTTATCACGGTTCGATTTATGCAGTGGTTTCCTCGCTTTCCAAAATTGTAGCAGCAGGTGGGGATTATAAAAAAGTCCGCTTTACTTTCCAGGAATACTTCCGCAGAATGACGGAGGATCCGAAGCGCTGGAGTCAGCCGTTCGCTGCACTTCTCGGTGCATATCGGGCACAGATGGAATTCGGACTTCCTTCCATCGGAGGAAAAGACTCCATGTCCGGAACATTCCAGGATATTGATGTTCCGCCCACCCTTTGCTCCTTTGCGGTTGATGTTGCAAAAGGAAAGGATATCATTACTCCCGAGCTTAAGAAAGCCGGAGATTTCTTAATCCTTTTATCCATTCCGAAGGATGAGAACGAAATTCCCGTATTTGCTAAGGTGAAAGAGATTTACGATGCCGTATATGCCATGAATCAGAATAAAAAAATCGAAGCGGCATATACACTTGATTCTTACGGAATCGTTCCGGCAGCAGCGAAGATGGCATTCGGAAACGGCCTCGGAGTGCTGTTTGACGAATCCCTCTCTGCAGAAGATTTATTTAAGAATCGTTTCGGCGATCTTCTTTTGGAGGTTTCATCGGAAGCGCTGCTGGATATGAATATACCGTTTATTTTAGTCGGACATGTCGTAAAGGATCAGTTCACCTACAAGGATACGAATATCAGCGAAGCAGAGCTTTTAGACTGCTATAAGGAAAAATTGGAGCGCGTATTCCCGTCCCGTGCAACAAAGGATTATACCGCACTGGAGGATATTCAGTATAAAGACGGAAGCGTATATGTATGCAAACAGAAAGTTGCTACGCCGCATGTATTTATTCCGGTATTCCCCGGAACCAACTGCGAATACGATTCGACAAAAGCATTTGAACGCGCAGGCGCAACGGTAACGACTAAGATCTTCAGAAATCTTTCTGCTGCGGATATTCGTGATTCCGTGGAAGAATATGTAAAAGAAATCAATAAAGCACAGATTATTATGTTCCCGGGCGGATTTTCCGCAGGTGATGAGCCGGACGGAAGTGCTAAATTCTTTGCAACCGCATTCCAGAACGAAGCTTTGAAGGAAGCAGTCATGAAACTGTTAAATGAGCGTGACGGACTTGCACTCGGTATCTGCAACGGCTTCCAGGCACTGATTAAATTAGGACTTGTTCCTTACGGTGAAATCGTCGGACAGAAAGAGGATTCCCCGACACTGACCTTTAATACCATTAACCGTCACATCTCCAAGATGGCATATACAAAGGTTGTATCCAACAAGTCCCCGTGGCTTGCCCTTGCAGAAGTAGGAAAGACCTATACGTCTCCTGCATCACACGGTGAAGGACGTTTCGTGGCACCGAAGGAGTGGATTGACAGGCTCTTTGCAAACGGACAGGTAGCCACCCGATATGCGGATATCAACGGAAATATATCGATGGATGAAGAGTGGAATATCAACGGATCCTATGCCGCAATTGAAGGTATTACATCGCCGGACGGAAGAGTACTCGGTAAGATGGCACATGCGGAACGTCGTGATGACGGAGTAGCAATTAACATATACGGAGAGCAGGATTTGAAGATTTTTGAAGCCGGTGTGAAGTATTTCCGATAAGAGATTGCCGGAAAACCGGTCAGAGATCGAAAACGAATCATTAGAAAAAAAAACGGACCATGTTTGTGGTCCGTTTTTTTCAGGTGCCCATATTAAAATCAAATTTCGCTAAGACTTATTTAAGGCTCTTCAGCGTTTTCTTAATGACTGCCAGTTGTGTTACAAAGGCATCATATTCTTCCTTTGTTCCGGGATTGGAAGAGTAAAGCGTCTTCTCAATGTAAGCAAAAAGCTTTGTAAGACTTTCGTCCGTAATCTCCGGCGTACGGTTCTTTAATAAGCGCTTTAGCTGTTCCAAAACATCGGCCGGAAGCGGATTGTCTTCATTGGTCCGCATTCCGGGTTTGGATAAAAGATAGTCCGTTAAAGCGGAATATTTTATGTAAACCAGTTCCCGGAAGCCGTTGTTTGCATAAAGCTTTTTTAAATGCCTTATTTCAAGAAGCTTTCGGATTGCCAGAAATCCTGCAAGACCGAGCAGAATGAGACCGGTTGCAATGCTGAGCGGAATAATGAATTTCTTATAATTGAATTTAAGACTGAACATATTTCCGAGGGCATTGTTTAAATTGTCTCCGGCAGTGGCAGTATCGGGATCCGGAAGTTCCGCGATATCGAGTTTGATGTTGAACAGTCCGGAGAATAAATCACCGAAACCGCTTGTGTTTACTTCCTCTTCCTCCTCCGAAGGAATCGTCATTTCAAAAGGCACGAAGCCGTAGCCGTCCATGTAGATTTCAATCCAGGCATGGGCATAGGAATCATTTACGGGAACGTTTACAACACCCTGCTCATCAATCAGGGAATCCCCTTCATACCATTCGGAATATTCCTCGTTTAATCCGTGCGCGCTTTCGGCGATTAAGGATGTCGGAATGCAGTAACCCTCGACATATCTGGCAGGAATGCCCATCGTACGAAGCAGCAGTGCTCCGGAGGAAGCAAAATGAACGCAGTAGCCTCTTTTCTGGGTATTTAAAAAGTAATTGACAAAATCTTTGTTCATCGGTGTGGCACCCGGAGACATCGTGTATTTGAAGCCGTCCATGTAGTGGGCATAGATTTTACGCGCCATGGTTAAGCGGTAGTCATTGACATCTTTAAAATGCTTTGTGTTTTCTTCAGCAGAAAAACTGTTCAGCTCCGCTCCGAAGAAATCGTTCGCAACAATATATTCCTGCAGAACCGGCTCTAAGGATTCCGGAACATAAGTACAGGATTGGTTAACATAATATTCGTAGGTTTCGGAATCGATACCTTCATAATTTTCGGGTACTTCATAGAAAATATCAAGAAGTGGATTGTATGTTATGTCAACTCCGTTTTTCAAATCAATGGTTTCATTTTCGGTTTTCCGAAACGGCTCGTACTGTGTGGCATCGGTATTGTAGGGAAGATAGGAAAACTGCGGGTCGGCATCGAGATTTATGACATTCATCCGTGCCGTGGCTTTCGCGTCGGGGCGATAATCAAGTTCAAGCTTTTGAATTTCGTTGTTGTCGAGTTTTGTCTTAACGGAAGACGCAACCGGCTTGGCATTCTGATTTTCTTCCGGATTTTCTCCATCGTTTTCATTTGTCATGATTTCATAATCAAAATAGGTGTTGTTAAACCACTGGTTCTGCGAATAAAAGCTGCCCGTGAAGCCTTTTAAGTACATGGTGTTAAAGGTATAGGGAGAGAAGGTAACGGAAAGATCCGTTTCGAAATCGGGACGTACGGATCCGATTCCGCCGAGACGTCCGGAACTGATTCCGCCGGTGGAATCATAGCGGTTTAACCAGGCGGTCCAACCGGACTGAACATATATTTTTGCATATTCATTTAATTTGTTGCGGACGGGATTATGAACCAGATATTCGGTATTGCTCTGATAACCCGGATAAGCGATTAAGCCGATGACAACGGAGATGATCAGGGCAAATACAAAGGTTAAAATATTGCCCTTGGCATTTCCCTGATACACATAGTATTTTTTGTTTTTCCGGAAATATCTTGTATATTCATGCGTATATTTGCCCTTTACCTGCATTCGCTGATGTCTGCTGGCCTGCAAAATTCCGACAAAAATATACATGGTCAAAACCATGACAAGACAGTAAACGGGAGGTTTCTTTTCAATGAATAAAGCGACCTCCAGTAAAGGAAACGTAATGAGTACGGTTTCGAAAAGATTCATGTAGCCGGAAATGGTTACATTTAACATCATGGAAAGAAAGGTTCCGACAAAAAGAACGGCAACCGATACCGTGATCTCCCTCTGTGAAATAAACTCCTGTGCTTCACGGACGGAGAGCAGCTTGAAGTAATCGGAATATTCCAGGTAAATCTGGTTGATGATGGCCTGATAACCGGAGTTTGCATATAAGTACATGTGAACCAGTTCGTATGTGAAGCCGGCCAGCAGAAGAACATATCCCGTGTAAAAGAAGATTTTATTGAAATACAAAAATGCCACATACATGGAAATGCCGAAAATTCCGGCCGTAACCCAGAGCGCGTTATAGGGCAGGTCAAAAGCCTTCAGTACTCCGACTATAGTGCCGTAGGAACCAAGGAAAATGACAAAGCCCCGAAGCAGGCAGATCAAGGCCCTCATATGAGGACTTAAATCCGTGATCTCGCCCATAAACACGCCGGTTTTGGAGATCTCTTTATTTTTAAAATAGTTTTCGATTTTTCTGACCAATTGTTTACTCCGAAGGTATTACTGTTATTTCCTCTCCACAGACGGAGATGACGGTTGCTTTTTTTACTCCTGATGCAAAGAATGCATTCATGGCGGCATCTTTTTCCTCATAAAGGGGAAGATAATAAAGCCGGATCAGGGTTTCCACGGTCGATGCTTCATCTACCATGGGCAGGAAGGAAAAATCGATGCTGTTAGCATTAAACAGACAGACTTCGAAGCGTTCCTCCCGCTCCTGCAGTGTTTTAACGCATCCTAAAAGTACGGATACGGTTTGTTCTATGTTGTCCTTCTGAAGCTCCGGAAGTATTACCAGGCTTAAGACGGAGGTGTGTGCCATTTCTTTTACAAATAAATCATCCAGTTTTGCAGACAGCTTCCAGTGAATTCTCTGCAGACGGTCGCCGGGAAGATACTGGCGGATTTCTTTGACATCCGAGGAAATACTTCCCTTTGCATCCGATTCCGTATATTCATCCAGACCGTCCGAAGAGGGAGTGGCGGGAAGATCCTCGGTTTTGCTTTCCTGTGGGAAAACCGGAACTTCCGTTACATACTGCCCAGGAAGGGAATAGGTAAAAAAATGAAGTAAATCCGACAGTGCAATGTTTGTGACTTCGATTTTTACCATTCCGATAAAGGAGGTTTCCACGGGGAGCTTGATTTTCTCGGTGTTTTTCGGAAGAACGTGAATCGCAAGAGTGTGATCATACGGATTCGGATGATAAAGATTGTTTACGAAAAAGGAAATCTCACATAGAAAAAATGGGCAGAAGGTCGGATTGTTCAGTTCAAAGTAAACCGGAATGTCATTCCCTTTTTCCACATAGGAGGCGGGGCAGTAAGAACGAAACGATGCCCGCTTTACGGATGTGAAAAACAAAGGCAGAAAAATGCAGGGAATCAGAACATAAATCAAGAGAAAAGCAAGTAAAAAAGGCTGTTCCAGTAAAAGGAACAGAATCAGCATGGCAACAAAACCAAGCGCATATAAAACCATGGAGAATATATGTGTTTTAAGCTTCATGAATTAGTTTACTTTAGGCATATGGCAGGAGCCGAATGCATTTAATAATGCGGCATTTACGGTAATGCCGGTTGCTTTTGCCTTGGTGGATAACAAAACCCTGTGGTTGGCGATGGATAAAAATACTTCCCGGAAATCCTCCGGAGTTGCGTAGTCACGGCCGGAGAGGAAAGCATGCGCTTTTGCCATTTTGAGAAGTGCAATACTTCCGCGGGGGCTTAAGCCGAGGGTGAATACATCTTCGTTTCTGGTTGCTTCCGTAACGGATACGGCGAAATCATATAATGCTTCGCTGACATAAACATTCGAAACCAGCTTCTGGATTTCCAGAATTTCGTCTCTGTGAATAATGTCCGGCATTTCCCGAATAATTTCATGGGAATCGCCCTTTAAAATATCAACCGCGCTTTTATGATTGGGATAGCCCATGGAAAGCCGCACCATAAAGCGGTCCAGCTGGGATTCCGGAAGCTTCTGCGTACCGCTTGCACCGATGGGATTCTGTGTTGCAATGACTAAAAAGGGCTTCGGCAAATCGCGGGTGACACCGTCCACGGTAGCGCGTCCTTCCTCCATTACCTCCAAAAGAGCGGACTGGGTTTTGGGCGAAGTACGGTTGATTTCATCCGCAAGAAACAGATTGGTGTAAATGGCACCTTCGCGAAACGAGAATTCGCCTGTATTTTTATCATACATTGTGAAGCCGGAAATGTCGCTCGGCAAAACGTCCGGAGTGAACTGGACACGACGGTAATTTAAATCCATTACCTTTGCCAAAGCGGTAACCAGAGTGGTTTTTCCGACTCCGGGAATATCTTCCAAAAGGATGTGTCCGCCGGCAAAAAATGAACAAAGAACCATGTCAATGACATCGTCCTTTCCGTGAATGGCCAGGCGGATTGTATTTTTAACTTCTTCAATCCGGGTAGTATAGGATTGCGTATTTAATTCAGACATCATGATCTCCTTATGATTGCATAAACTGCATAGATTTTATCATAAAGGGCCCTTTATTTCTACACAATTCACAAAAGAATCACCGATTCATGTTAAATTTTAGACAATTCTTTTCTTGAAAGAAACTGCCGAAATTCTGTATAATTGCTATGATTGAATGGATGGTGAAAAAATGAGCGATATTATAATTGAAAGTTTGGAGAGCATGGACAAAAAAGACAGGGCCATGCGGAGAAAGAAATTCAGACTTTTTGGGAAGAAGAAAGAACAGAATATTGAGCAGGTAGCTGAGCCTGTAAAGGTTGAGGAAGAGGTTAAGGTTGAGACTGCGAATGTTGCCGAGACAGTAGAAGAAGCAGTAAAGGTTGAAAGTGCAGTTGCTGCTGAAACGGTAGAAGAAGCAGTTAAGGTTGAGACTGTAAATGCAACTGAGTCTGTAGAAGAGGTTGTAAAAGCAGATGCAGAACCTGCGGCCGAAACGATTAAAGCGGAAACTGAAAATGCTGCCGAGGCTATAGAAGAAGCAGTAAAGGTTGAAAGTGCAGTTGCTGCCGAGACAGTAGAAGAAGCAGCTAAGGTTAAAACAGCAAATGCTTCCGAAACCGCGGAAGAGGAAGAAGCGGAAGAGAGCATAAAGGATTTTCTGAAAAGGGGACTCGTTCAGTTCCTGATTTACTTCGGAATCTTTGCACTTGCCATTATTTTCTGGGAATTGATTGTAAGAGTTCAGATGGGCGGCGGAATTAAAGCCGGCAATCTGTTCTTTTTATGCTTTGTACCTGCGCAGGCAGCAGTTCTGGCAGCGATTAACGGTATTTTTCCGAAGGTGGTTAACAGGATTACATTCCCGCTCACTATGCTTTTGGTAGCCGTGTTCTACGGCATTCAGATGGTTTATTACCGGATTTTCGGATCCCTGCTTTCCGTATATCTTCTCGGAATGGGAACGGATGCGGTCGGTAACTTCTGGTGGGCAATGCAGGAGACAATGCTTAAATCCATCGGATTCATTTTACTTTTGATTGTTCCTGTGGCAGCAGTGCTTGTTCTTTGTCTGACAAAGAAAATCAAATGTGAGCCGTATCCGATTTTGATCCATATGCTGGCACTTATTCTGGGTGTCGGACTCTGGTTCGGAGCTGCAAACGGAATCATTCTTTTCGGTGACGGAAGATCGAGTGCATATTATGCATTCCACAGTAATATTTCCGATACGGATACGACGGCATCCAGGGTCGGAACCATGACCACAACGCTTGTGGAAGCGGGAAGTTATTATTTTGGTTTCGGAAAAGACAAATCCTCCACGCTTACCTCGGTGGATATGGACAGTATTTCCTTAGAGCCGGAACCTATTTCGGAAAAGGTTTTGGAGAAAAAGGAAGAGCCGGTGTCCGAAACCGTAAAGGCATCGGAAATTGCTTCCGAGCCTGAAAAAGAAATCGAGAAAATTCCCTATGTATATGACGGAATAGATTTTAATGCGCTTGCCGAAAATACGGAGGACGAAGCGCTTCGTGACATGTATGTATATTTCGGACAGAGAACTCCGACTACGACCAACGAATATACCGGTCTTATGGAAGGATATAATCTGATTTATATCTGTGCGGAGAGCTACTGGAATTATGCGTTGAATGAAAAAGTAACGCCGACTCTTTATAAGATGTCACAAAACGGAATCGTATTGAATAATTATTACAACAGTTTTCGAAATACCACGACAAACGGAGAGTATGCGTTTAGTACATCTCTTTGGCCGGATGTTTCCAGACAGGCCGATCAGGGACTGGAAGTCGGAAGCTTTCCTCAGTCCTCCGATAAATACATGCCGAACGGACTCGGTGATTTCTTTGCAACCGAGAATGTTCCGTCTTATGCATTTCATAATTATTACGGATTCTATTACAGACGCTGTCTTTCCTGGCCGAATTTAGGTTATGAAAACAACTATTTTATGGGTAAGGGAATGCGTTTTACCAGCGCATGGCCGGCATCTGATGCAGAGCTTATGCAGCAGTCTGTTGAAAAGTATATTGAAGAGGACAGATTCTTTGCTTATTATATGACGTTCAGCGGACACGGTCCTTACAATTCAAGTAATTACATGTATCGTAAGAATATCCAGGAAGTAAAGGACCGTCTCGGGGATGATGCAAAGAATTATACCGATGAAGCATTGGGATATCTTGCCGGAAATCTGGAGCTTGAGTACGGCATGGAGTATCTTGTGGATGAACTTGAAAAAGCCGGAAAAATGGATAAGACACTGATTGTAATTGCCGGTGATCATTATCCCTATTATTTAAGTGAAAACGGCAGAAACAACCTTGCCGGAACCGAGATTGATGAAATGGAGCTTTACAAATCCAGCTGCATCATGTATACGGAAGGCTTAGAGGAGCCGATCGTCAGTGATGTATACTGCTGTAACGTGGATATCATTCCGACGGTACTCAATCTTTTCGGAATCAAATTTGATTCCAGGCTTATGATGGGAACGGATATTTTCTCGGACGGTATTCATAAGGCAGTTCTTTATGATAAGAGCTTTGTTACCGACAAGGTTTTATATAATGCGAAAACCGGTGATGTGGAATGGAAAATCGACCCCGATGCATATGATTGGAAGAACTTAAAATCCTATGTGGACAATATGTCCGCTTTAGTGGATTCGGAATATACCGCAAGCGTAAATATCATCAAAATGAATTTCTACTTCCATCTCTGGGAGGACTCCGGTATGATGACGGAGGAAGAGGTCGCTGAGGAGAAGCAGCGTGAGGCATCCACGAAAAACCAGATGGATGTTCTGAATGCGGAAGACAGCCAGAGACGTGCGGATTACGCCGCCAAGAAAGCGGAAGAGGCAGCGGCTGCCGCAGCGGCAGCACAGGCCGCGCAGCAGCAACAGCAGCAGGAGGGTGCTGTGGAATAATCGGGGCGCCGATTTTTGACAGAAATAATAAAGAATGGGAAACCGTAATCTTTCTGAAACAGAATGATTACGGTTTTTTGCAGTTTTATTCAATTTTTAACACGCTTTCTTCAGTTTACGAAAATGCCTCTTTGTGATACAATTTATAATATCTATGCGTACCGATTAAAGGTGGTTTCATGAGACAAAAAAAGAATGTTATGAAACAACTGAATATTCCGATTCCGGTTATCGTAATCGCTGTTATACTTGTGGTTTCCGTTACCTCTGTCAATGTTCTTGTGGTACGTAATTCCGTAAAAGAATTAGTGGAAGAAGCCATGGACGACCGTGTTCGGGATGTCTGTATCGATATCGATTCCAAAATGGAACATATGCATGAAAAAGCGGAGACGGTAAGGGGCAGTGTCAGTGCCGCACAGGATGAAAAAGAACTGATGCAGGCACTGGAGACGATTGAAAAAACAAGTGCGTTATACAGCGTTTATTATCTGAAAGAAGACGGTACGCTCTATGATGGATATCGTTCCATCGGAAAGTCCGGAAACGGATTTACGGATATTTTAAAAATCCGAAGCACACTGTTTAAAGATGATTATTACTGCTACGGTACATTTATCAATAACGAAAGCACGAATAAAATGGAAAGCGTGGTTTTAGGTGTTTACCGTGACACGGATGAAGCGGGAAATACAAAGGGTTTCTTTATCACTGCGGAACATGTAGAAGATCTGCTTTCGGATGAGGAATATGATGTATTTGATGAAAAGGCAAGTGCCTGCCTGATGAATGAGGCAGGTCAGGTTTACCAGGCATCTGAAAGATTTATCGAGAAATTCGGGGATGTCGAAAATGTTTACGATTCGGTTTTTGAATATACGAATCAAAGCAATACATCCAAGAATAAAATTACTCAGATGCGCCGGTATTTAAATGTAAACAAGACCTATAACATTTACTGCAAGGGCCGGGACGGAAAGCAGATTCTGATCCGTGGTGCAAATATCCGGTCGGTGGAAGGGCTGTATATTTTCGTGGTTTACGAAAACGGAACGATGGATGAAATGCTGACCCCGATAATGCTGGTGTGCTTTGTATGCTGTATTTCAATCGTTTCGGTGCTTTTCGGTATTATTCTTTTGCAGATGGTGGTAAATTACAAAAATACCGCAATCATGGAAGAACTTGCGTATACGGACAGGGTAACGGACGGATACAACCTGAATTATTTCAAGTTTAAAGCGCCTGAGCTGATTGAAACAAACTCCGAGAATCACTATGTCATGGTTCGTTTCGATATCGCCAATTTCCGATATATTAACGAGGCATACGGACATGTGAGCGCGGATGAAATTCTTCGGAGTATTTCGGAGCAGTTTGAACGGATTTATTCGAAGAAGGAACTTTGTGCACGTATCAATTCAGACCAGTTTATCTCATTGATTCTGAATGATGTTGAAATGAATGAGAAAAACCGGAAGTTTGAGAAAATCATCGGTGACAAGGCAAAGGAAGCCGGCGTAAAATATCCGATCCGTTTTAAAAAAGGTATTTATAAAATCCGGAAAGAGGATAACAGCATTGATATCATGATTGACCATGCCAATGCTGCCAGAAAATCCCTGAAGGGGGATGAAAAAATATTAGAGGCACAGTATTCCGATAATATCATTAATGATATGAAAAAGAACGATGCCATCGAGTCGGAAATGCAGTCGGCGCTGACAAAAGGAGAATTCAGACCGTTTCTGCAGCCGAAATGGGATATTGTCAAAAATCGTATTGTAGGAGCGGAAATACTGGTGCGCTGGATTAAGGATGACGGGACTGTTATTTTTCCCTCCGATTTCGTTCCGATTTTTGAACAGAACGGTTTTGTGGAAAAGCTGGATTTCTATATGCTTGAAAAGCTCTGTGAAAAAATTCGAGAGTATAAGCAAAAAGGTGATTATGACATTGTCCCGGTCAGCATCAACCAGTCCAGAATTCTTCTCGGAAACCCGGAATATCTAAAGAACGTGGAACGGATCATGAACCGTTATGATACATCCATCGAGGATATTCAGATAGAAATTACGGAATCCGTATTTTTTAACGACAGGGAAAAAATGATTGTTGTAATCGACCAGTTAAAGGAAATGGGTCTCATGCTCTGCATGGACGACTTCGGAAGCGGTTATTCCTCCCTGAATCTGTTAAAGGATGTTCCGTTTGATATTTTAAAAATTGATAAAGACTTTTTCTCGGAAGCGATTACTTCCAGGGATACCGTCATTATCATGAGACATATTGTGGAAATGGCCGGAGAACTTGGAATTAAGGTGGTCTGTGAAGGCGTTGAAACCGAGAAGCAGATTGAAATGTTACGGGAAATCGGATGTAATATGGTTCAGGGTTATTATTACAGCAGACCGATTCCGTTTGATGATTTTATGGAAAAATATCTGCATAAGGATTCTACCATCAAGCATAATCCCGAAGTCATTCCGGATGAAGAGGAGACGACGGTAGGTAAGGAGGAGTCTCAGAAAAAAGAAGAGGAACTGTCGAAAAACGAGGCGGTTTCTTCGGTAAGCGAGGCGGAGTCGGCTGCCGGTGAGGATGGTTCGCCGTCGGGTGAATTGAATTCAAAGGAAAAGAAAGAGGAATAAGTCTTGTCGGCTAGTGTATCAAAAGAGATGGACCGCATGCTTGCGGATGAGTCGGTAAAGGGTAGAAGCCTTCTGCTTCATAGCTGCTGCGCACCATGCAGCAGTTATGTGCTTTATTATTTGTGCAATACGTTCCGTATTACGGTATTTTATTATAATCCGAATATTACCGAAGCATCGGAATACCAAAAACGTGCGAAAGAAGAAAAAAGGTTTATTGATGAATTGAATAAAAAAGGACTTCCGGCCTTTCCAATCCGCTATCTGGACGGCGAGTACTGTCCGGAGGAATTTTTTAAAGCGGTAAAAGGCTATGAAAAATGCCCGGAACGCGGGGAACGATGTGCAATCTGTTTCCGGATGCGGTTAAAGGAAAGTGCGAAAACCGCTGTTTCGGAAGGCGCGGATTATTTTGCCACCACTTTAACGTTAAGTCCTTTAAAGGATGCCGAGTTGATTAACCGCATCGGGGAAGAAGAAGGGCGATTGTTTGGAGTAAACTATCTGCCTTCTGATTTTAAGAAAAAGGGTGGATATTTAAAGAGTATCGAGCTTTCCAAAGAATACGGGCTGTACCGTCAGGATTACTGCGGCTGTGTATTTTCGAAATCGGAGCGGGAACAAAATAAAAAATGACACAACACCCCCGTCACCATGTGTCAAAATACAATTTGTGAAGGAAGTAAGAGCAATGAAGAAATTACTGGATTTATTAAGTGAAGAAGTCGGTGCGGCGTTCGAAAAGGCCGGCTATGCGAAAGAACTCGGAAAGGTGGCGGTATCCAACCGTCCGGATCTTTGTGAGTATCAGTGCAACGGTTCGCTGGCAGGTGCGAAGCAGTATAAAAAGGCGCCGATTATGATTGCAAATGATGTTGCGGAATGCTTAAAGGAAAGCAGTGCATTTGAAAAGGTTGAGGTTTGCCCGCCCGGATTTTTAAATTTAAATCTGGATGGGGATTATTTAAAGAACTTTTTAAATGATATGGCAAAAGAGGAAAAATTCGGTCTGGAAGCTCCTTCGAAAAAATTGAAGGTAATTGTGGATTACGGCGGACCGAATGTTGCCAAGCCGCTTCACGTAGGACATCTTCGTTCCGCGGTAATCGGAGAGAGCGTAAAGAGAATCATCCGCTATATGGGACATGAAGCAATCGGTGACATTCATCTCGGTGACTGGGGGCTTCAGATGGGACTGATTATTGCGGAATTAAAGCTTCGTAAACCGGAACTGCCGTATTTTGATGAAGCATTTGAAGGAGAATATCCTGAAGAAGCACCGTTTACAATCAGTGAGCTGGAAGAGATTTATCCGTTTGCTTCGAAAAAGAGTAAAGAGGATTCCGATGAGGGACGTGCGTTTAAAGAAGATGCGATGGAATGTACATTTAAACTGCAGTCCGGTGTACGCGGATACAGAGCCCTCTGGAAGCATATCTTAAATGTTTCCGTGACGGATTTAAAGCGCAATTACGATAATTTAAATGTCAGCTTTGACTTATGGAAAGGGGAATCCGATGTTCATGATCTGATACCCGGAATGGTGCAGTATTTAAAGGACGGCGGATATGCTTATTATAGCGAAGGCGCGCTGGTTGTAGATGTCAAGGAAGAGACGGATACCAAGGAAATGCCGCCCTGCATGATTCTTAAATCCGACGGTGCAAGTCTTTACAATACGACCGATCTGGCAACGATTATGGATCGTATGAAAAATTATCATCCGGACCGCATGATTTATTTAACCGACAAGCGCCAGTCCCTGTATTTTGAGCAGGTATTCCGCTGCGCAAGAAAGACGAAACTTGTGGATGAGGATACGGATTTGATTCATATCGGATTCGGTACCGTAAACGGCAAGGACGGAACGGCCTTTAAAACGAGGGACGGCGGCGTACAGCGTCTGGAATATCTGATACGTGACATTAATGAGGAGATGTTCAAAAAAATCTCCGAGGGCAGGGAAATGACCGAAGAGGAAGCGAAGCAGACGGCGAAGCTGGTTTCTCTTGCGGCAATTAAGTACGGTGATTTATCCAATCAGCCTTCCAAGGATTATATTTTTGATATTGAGCGTTTCAGCTCCTTTGAAGGAGATACGGGACCGTATCTTTTGTATACAGTTGTCAGAATCAAGTCAATTCTGAAAAAATATGCGACGCAGAAGCTTTCTGAAGAAGGTTTGGAGGCTGACGAAAAGGCGGTTTCGGAAGCCTTGAACAAAATGGTTGACATAACTAATGGTTTACATAAATCTGAAAGCGAGAGCGAAAAGAAACTCTGTATGCAGCTTGCGACATTCAATGCCATGATGGAGAGTGCCTACGAGGAACTTGCTCCGAACCGGATTTGTGCATATCTTTACGATCTTGCAAATGCATTTAATGCTTTTTACCACGAGACAAAGATTCTTTCCGAAGAGGATGAAGAGAAGAAGCTTGGCTATTTACGTCTGTTAAAATTCGTACAGATTGTTATGGAAAGCTGCATGGATGTTCTCGGATTCTCTGCTCCGGAGAAGATGTAGATAAGAAGATGCAGGTGAGAAGACTGTAAAAAAGAAGTGCCGCGTTAGTGAATTGTTATAGAGAAGATTAAACAGAAGAAATAAAACAGAGGAAAATAATCGGGAGGAAAGATTATACTACAAGTGTAGTCGAATAAAAAAATGAAGTTTATCGGTATTGAAAAACTGGATTCCGGAAAATATCTTAACCGTTACAATTTAACCTATGAAACAGAAGATGGGAAAACTAAGATTTATGAAATGGTAAGCCGGGATCCGGATATCCGGAACTTTGAACAGCTGCACGGAGCCGATCCTGCAGATGCAGTGGTAATCATCGCGCACAATGCAGACCACAGTAAAA
>CACZRH010000004.1 GCA_902783455.1 uncultured Lachnospiraceae bacterium
GTATCCCTTTGCAAGCTTTAATACTCTATTGTGTTTTTTCTTGGCATTTAAGCCACCTTTAATTCTTGCCATGATTCATTCTCCTCCCATCAATTAAACGTAAGGTAAAATCTTTTTCATATTCTTTACGTTAGTAGCATCTGTAATTGTAGCCTGACGGAGATTACGTTTTCTCTTCGTGGACTTCTTTGTTAAAATGTGGCTCTTGTATGCCTTGTTTCTTTTTAATTTACCGGTTCCGGTTACTTTAAAGCGCTTTGCAGCAGCTCTGCTTGTCTTCATTTTAGGCATTTCTTTTTCCTCCTTGGTATCTTTTATTTCATCGGGTTACCCCATATATCTTAGCTGTCTGATAAATCAGGTCCAGTTAAAATCTTCGTTGAACGTCTTACTGCTTCTTTGCGGAAAGAATCAATACCATACTTCTTCCTTCCACCTTCGCAGGCTTCTTGATTGTCGCAATATCTTCCAGAGCAGTGGCAAAATCATCCAAAATATGCTTGCTGCTTGCCATATGCGCCATTTCACGACCGCGGAACCGAAGCACAACCTTCACTTCTTCTCCTTTGGTCAGGAATTTTCTTGCAGCCGACATCTTTGTATTCAAATCATTGGTATCAATATTCGGAGAAAGACGGATTTCCTTAACTTCCAAAGCTTTCTGCTTTTTACGGTTATCCTTTTCTTTTCTCGCCATTTCATAACGGAATTTACCGAAATCGGCAATTTTACACACAGGTGGATTCGCAGTAGGAGCAATTTTAATCAAATCAAGACCTGCTTCTTCTGCAACAGCCTGTGCTTCCTTCGCACTCATAATTCCAAGCTGTTCACCGTTCTCACCGATCAAGCGAACTTCCTTGTCACGAATCTGTTCATTTACACTGTAATCTGTAATGGCTTTGCCCTCCATAAATGTATAAAAAAAGTGGATACACATCGCATCCACTCATCATCACAATGTCAAAACACAAACTGAATCATTCGCATTTCGTTTCGTTATGAACGCCTGAAGCCCGATTGCCGCAGGGTGAGAGCGGATACTCTGCTTTGTTTTATTGAAACCTTGAATAGATTACCACATAAAAAGCTCTGCTGTCAAGAATTTTCTTTCTCTTTACGCAGTCTGAACAATATTATTATATAAAATGCAAGCGCCGTAAGAAATGCGATTGTCTGTAAAATCAGCATCAGCACACTTTCCTGCCCCAAAACGCGTTTTATCAGTTCCGGTATGATACTGCCGAGAAGACAGAATGCATATCCCATTGCAAAATGGGATCCGGCATCCTTGAAATGCTTTGACAAATAAATCAATATGACAACCGGAAGAACAAAAAACGCATTTCCCACGATATTGCAGAATGTTATGGGGATGATTAATATCTGCATGACAGAGGGGAAATATTTTACCAAAAGCACCCAGCCGGAGTTCAGCAATTCTGCGGAAAAGCCCGACAGCATCGCTGCAAACAAAGCCAATAAAAGAAAGGTTGCCGTATCGGCTTTATATTCTTTCGAATTCCCTTCTTCCGAATCCGGTTCTTTTTTCGTTCTCAGCTCTTTCAGCTCCGAGATTCTTTGTGGCAGACAATTCATTGCGAGAATTGCGCATAATACACAAAAGGCCGCAAAAATCAAAAGACCGGGTGTCTGATTCAGGACAAAAAAGTCCGCTATAGCAAAGAGCGCATTCAAAGCTCCCCAGACGATAAGATACAACACTCCGACAATAACCGGTACCCATATTTTTTTATAAAAATACGTCAGCGCATGCAGATATGCCGCCGTAAAAATTCCGATAAAAACATTCATCACGAAACCATAGAAAAAAGTACCCGTAATGGTTCTCGAATATAATGACGGGATCAGTGTCAGAAAAAATAAGGAATGCGTAAATCCCTCAACAAACCTTGAAGAAGTAAAATCCGGCTTATAACAGACCATCAGGGAATATAGTAATATGCCGGCAATCTGAAACAAAGATCCGAAAACATTTGCAATTATTTCCGTCGGCCAGGTCGAATGAACTCTCTCTATGTGAATGACCCAGGAAGAATATGCCGTGGAAAGTAACAAAAGATTCGCAAATACAAAAAGTACGGATGTAATTTTCTGATTGGAAAACGGTTTATTCAAGATTCTTACCTTTCTTAACTTCCTTCGACAAAACCGCCTCTTCCACAATTCTCGCAGTTTCCTCTATCGCTTCTTCATATCCCGTAAGCGCCGCAAACGGTGCAAACTGCGCCGCGCGGTTATACATGGACATATGCGGTCTGGTTGCGGACTGATAATGCGGATGATTGATAATATCATCATATTCACTCATGCCTTATGTCCTCCGATCTGCCCGTTTCTTTCCTTCGCAGTGGCACCTTCCTCAAAATTCAGGCCTTTCAGGATAGCATTTTTCCCAAACCGTTTCTTAATTGATAAGGTTGCTTCCTGCAGGGCTTTTTCCTTCCGAAGAGCCTCTTCCTCCTGTTGTTTTTTCCGGTCGCGCTCTTCATAATCCACGAAAAGACTTAACTGTTCTTCCTCTTCCTCCGGGTTCTGTACTTCCGTCTCGGGAATGACATTCATGGCCGCAATCGTAATCCTTCTGACTAAAAGATCCTCATCCACCGTTCTTTTAAAAATCTCCATCGCGCCTTGTGAAATCAGGCGTGAGGAGGATGTCTGTCTCGGAAGGTTGTAAGATCCGTGCGCATGCTTCGGTGCCGGTCTTCCGTACCAGTCGGTTGCAATTTCCCCTTTGTATCTTGCAAGAATTTCCGGATTCTTAAGGCTCTCCGAATCAAAATTAATCGTAAGCACAATCTGATCGGTTACAAGCTGCTTATCCGTTAAATCCAGTGCCAAAGCATCCGCCATCTCCCGCACCACAACGGATGCCTCCGTATAAGAATACGGTCTTGATAAAACCTGTCCGGAGCTTAAACTGTTTGTTTCCGGGCGGTATTTCTTGATTTCTTCCATCGTGCAGGGTTCATAGCCCCATGCATGATCAATCAGCAGTTCCGCATTGACACCGAATTCCTTATATAAACGGTCCTCATACTGCTCCGAAAAGCGGGCCACATCGCCCATGGTATAAAGCCCCATTCCGGCCAGTCTCCTGGCAGTCCCTCTTCCGATACGCCAAAAATCCGTAATCGGCTTATGACTCCAAAGCCTGCGTCTGTATTCCATTTCGGTTAACTCGGCTATTCTTACCCCGTTTTCATCCGCCGGAATATGCTTCGCAACAATATCCATTGCAATTTTACACAGATACAGATTCGTTCCGATTCCCGCCGTTGCGGTAATGCCCGTCTCTTTCAAAATATCCCCGATGATCTTTCTTGTCAGATCGTGTGCAGACATCCGGTAAATGCCAAGATACTGCGTCACGTCAAGAAACACCTCATCGCAGGAATAAACATGCATATCCTCCGGCGAAACATACCTTAGATAAATTTTGTAAATCTCGGTACTGTAACGCATATATAATGCCATGTGCGGCGGTGCAACGATATAATCAAGTTCCAGCTGCGGATCGGCCGTCAGTTCCGATGCCAGACAGGATTTGCCTGTAAAATCCCTGCCGTGAATTCTTTCCCTTCGGAACGAATTCACTTCCTTTACCTTCTCCACCACTTCAAAAAGTCTGGGACGTCCCGGTATTCCGCATGCTTTTAAGGATGGGGAAACCGCCAGACAAATGGTTTTCTCCGTCCTGCTTTCGTCTGCCACCACGAGATTGGTATTGAGCGGATCCAGATTTCTTTCCCTGCACTCCACGGAGGCATAGAAGCTTTTTAAATCAATTGCAATATAGGTTCTCTCCATATAAAACACTTTATAATTTTGTCAGTCTTGCAAACGCAGCCGATAAAACACGTCTTCCACTTTTTTCAAATTCCACCGTCACATAGGTGGAGCCTTCCCTTTGCTCCATTTCCGTCACAACACCTTCGCCGAACTTGATGTGACGTACTCTGTCACCGACTCCGTAATCCACTCCCGCTTCGGATATGGCACTTCCCTTCTTTAAATCGGCAATGCTTTTCACTGCGGCAAACGGCTTCTGATCCGGATCGATATCTTTATTCGGCCGTGCAGCCTTCGGTCTCGGACGATTTCCATATACACTTCTTATCTCCCCGCCATCCGAATCAGCCATTCCCCTGCGGTTCCAGCTGCGATTATAGTCGGATTCCGTATCGGAGAAAGCAGAATCGGGATTATATAACTGCGGGAGATTTCCCTCTATGTATTTTTTCGGAATCTCCCGGACGAACTGGCTGACCGGGTTGCAGGTTCCCTGCCCACGCATCATCCGGTATGCAGTTGCAGTCAGCGTAAGCTCCTCTTTTGCACGGGTGAAACCGACATAGGCAAGTCGTCGTTCTTCCTCCAGTTCATCGTCTCCCGCAAAAATCACATTGTCATTCGGAAAGAGACCTTCCTCCATTCCGGCAATATAAACATGCTTAAATTCCAGCCCTTTTGCTGCATGGATTGTCATTAAAAGGACGCGGTCCTGATCCTCCGATACATTATCGATATCCGCAACAAGCGATACCTCATTTAAAAAATCGGAAAGAGTCGGTCCCGTCTCGCTCTCCGGATTCTCCGCAGCAAATTTTTCCTCATATACCGCTGCCTTTGTAATTAATTCATCCAGGTTGTTGATACGGTCTTTATCCTCATCGTCGTCGGATACCCGCAAATCCTCGAGATATCCGCTTTCCTCCAAAACATCGTTCAGAATCTCCGGCAAATCATCATAAAAATCATCCGCAATCCGGGCACGCAGCCTCTCAATCATTTCGGCAAAGGCAAGCATTTTATCCGCCGCCTTTCCGATTCCCGGAATCCTCTCCGCATGCGCCATTGCATCAAAGAGGGACAAATCATTGTTTGCGGCATAGCTCTGCGCTTTTTCGACAGATGTCGGTCCGATTCCGCGCTTCGGGACGTTAATGATACGCTTTACCATTAAGTCATCCTGTCCGTTGGCAATCGTCTTTAAATATGCAAGACAGTCTTTAATTTCCTTTCGGGAATAAAAATTTACCCCGCCCACAATCTGATAGGACAGATTATCCATCAAAAAACTTTCCTCCAGTTCACGCGACTGTGCATTGGTGCGGTACAAAATGGCACAGTCTTTGAATCTTGCCTCGTGATGACGGACCAGTCTGGAAATATCCTGTGCGATATATTCCGCTTCTTCCTTCTGATTGGATAGCAGGCGGAAATGAACCTTATGCCCTTCTCCCTGATTGGTCCAGAGTGATTTTTCCTTACGGCCTTTATTGTTTGCAATCACCGCATTCGCCGCATCCAGAATATTCTGCGTGGAGCGGTAATTCTGCTCAAGCTTGATTACCTCCGCCTCCGGATAATTTTTCTCGAAATCCAGAATATTATGAATATTCGCACCGCGGAATTTATAGATGGACTGATCGTCATCCCCGACCACGCAAAGATTACGGTTTCTCTCGGCCAAAAGTCTGACCAGTTCAAACTGCGCGGTATTGGTATCCTGATATTCATCCACGTGGATATAGACAAAGCGGTTCTGATAAGTCTGCAATACATCCGGAAAATTTTTGAAAAGCTTTACGGTATTGACGATTAAATCATCAAAATCCATCGCATTGCTTTTTTTCATTGCATCCTGATAGGCATGGTACATCTCGGCAATCTTTTTTTCGACAGGGTCCGATCCCACCATACGGTCATATTCTTCCGGCGAAATCAGTTCGTCCTTGTTGGAAGAAATCACATTCAGAATCGTTTTTTCCTTTAATTTCTTGGTATCGATTCCATGCTCCTTGCAGAGATTACGCATCAGGGTTTTCTGATCGTCCGCATCATAAATGGAAAACGAATTGTCATATCCGATCCGGTCACCGAAACGCCGCAAAATCCTGACACAGGTTGCATGAAACGTGGCAACCCAGATGCTGCCCGCATCATATCCGACAATATCATCCACACGGCTTCTCATCTCCCCTGCCGCTTTGTTCGTAAACGTAATAGCAAGAATATTCCAGGGATTTACACCGTGTTCGATTAAATTGGCAATTCTGTATGTCAAAGTTCTGGTTTTTCCGCTGCCGGCACCGGCAAGAATCAGCACCGGTCCGTTCAGCGTCTCGGCCGCATGCTGCTGTTCGGGATTTAAATATTTCTCTAACTGCATTTATGTTATTTCCTTTTTGTTTATTTCAGCATTTTCAGTTTTATCTTTTTTGCTTTATCTTTTTTTGCTTCAACTTTCCTGCTTTAATTTTCTGTTTCACTCTTATATATCCGTATATCCGTTTAGTTTTCTTCTTCCGGTTTCGGGACTTCCGGGCCGCCTTCAAACGCATACACCTCGTCCATCACGTTATGGGAAACCATATTGCGCATTGCATTATAATGCGGACCTTCACGCCATCCCTGATCCACGGATCCGGTTCCCGAGGTAATGATTTTTGCATCCGGATACAGTTCCTTTAATTCATTGATGTCCTGCCAGGGAATTCCGGTATTGTAAATCCACAGCTTCTGCAGATTCGGATGATTCTTAAACGGTTCAATCGAATTCACCGGATTGTAACAGACATTCAAATCCTCCAGTTCCGTCAGCTCTGAAAGAACGCTCATATCGGTTACATTATTTGCAAAAAGCTCCAGATAACGAAGATGCGGACAGTATTTCAGTTCGGAAATATCCGAAAGTCTGACATGCTTTGCCGGAGAATCGAAGTTATCCACCAAAATCAATACCCGCAGATTCGGCATGGATTCCAGGAAACTTAAATCCGTAACATAATTATGTCCAAGATCAAGTGCCACCATGTCGGTACAGTATTTCAGATATTTGCAGTCCCCATCATCCATTCTCGGCTGGTATTCGTTTGCAAGCAGTGTCGAGAATCCGACGGAATCCGTGGGAATCGTATAGGTTTTTACCTTGATATCCCAGACAAGCTTTACATCGGGATGCGCATCCTGCAAAGCCGCATAGCCATCATTATCCAGTCCGCAGTCCTTCATGGTAACTTTCCTTAAATTCGTCATTGAATCAAAGAATGCATCCATGTCAAGCTCACTTACATCTATCCCGGATAAATCAATTTCTTCGGTATCCGACATCACCTCGAAATCATCCGTAAGCTTAACGGGCACCGGTTCCGGCTCGGGTTCTGAAATGCTCTCTTCCTCCGAAGTCTGCGGCATATCCCATACCACTAAACGTACGGATTCCGGTTCCGATACGGATTCCGGTTCACTTTGTCCTGATTTTCCAATTGTACAGCCTGTTAAAAATACCATGAATCCGGCAATTGCTGCCAATTTCCATATATTCTTTTTCATTTATTCCACTTTCTTTCCGCACCGAAGAATTTTCCCCTCCGCCGCAAAGTCAGAATTAACACATAATGAAACTGCATCGCTTAACACGATGCAGTTTTTATTATAGCATATTTTCAAAAATCGAACAAGTGTTTTATAAGGAGTAAGCCGCCTGTGGATCCACAAGTTCCATACCGGCATTTTTTACCGCGTCATAGGCTTTTTGCAGGTCGGAAACCTTCAAAATCATGGAACCGAATTCCTGGCTGGAACTTAAGGTATACATATACTCAATATTGATATTCTCGGCTGCTAAAACCTTGGTCAGCCTGCTGACGCTTCCCGGCACCTGTGCTAAACGTACGCCCAAAACTTCAGTCAGTCTTGAGGAATATCCTTCTTCCTTCAGAATTGCTTTTGCCCTGTCCGGATCGGATACCACCAGACGAAGCACCCCGTATTCACTTGTATCCGCAAGTGCAAGACATGCGATATTGATATCATTCTTTGCAAGAAGATCCGTTACGCTTTCGAGTCTTCCTTCCCTGTTTTCCAAAAAAACCGTCAATTGCTTTAAAAACATACAATCTACCCCCTTTGTTCTTTCCCCGGCATCATTATTCATCCAGTACACGCTTATCAATAACACGAACTGATTTGCCGGCACTTCTCTCTAAGGTTCTCGGCTCTACGAGTTTTACCTTTACGGCGATTAAAATCGCACTCTGCAGCGCTGCTGCAATCTTCTTTGTCAGATTCTCCATTTCCTTTACTTCGTCGGAGAAGAAGCTCTCTTCCACTTCCACCTGAACCTCCAGAGTATCAAGGTTATTGACTCTGTCCACAATCATTAAGTAATGAGGTGTGGTTCCGGCAATCTCAAGCAGTGCGGTTTCCACCTGCGAAGGGAATACATTGACACCGCGAATAATCAGCATGTCATCGCTTCTGCCCTTGAATCTGGAAATTCTCGGCATTGTTCTGCCACAATCACACGGGCTGTGATCAATGCTGGTCAAATCCTTTGTACGATAGCGGATTAACGGCATACCTTCCTTGGTAAGCGTTGTGAATACAAGCTCTCCTACGGTTCCGTCCGGTACCTGCTTTAAGGTATCGCGGTCCACGATTTCCGCATAGAAATGATCTTCCTGAACATGAAGACCTTTATGGAACTCGCAGTCACATGCAACACCCGGTCCGCAGATTTCAGACAGACCGTAAATGTCGTGCGCATGAATGTTTAATTTTTCTTCAATCTGCAGTCGCATTTTCTCGGTCCAGGGCTCCGCGCCGCAGATTGCGGTTTTTAACGACAGTTTGTCTAAAGCTCCCATTTCCTGAATAACTTCCGCAATATGGAGCAGATAGGAAGGAGTGCAGGCAATTGCGGTCGCCTTAAAATCCTCCATCATCGTAACCAGTCTCTTGGTATTTCCGGTAGACATCGGTACGGTAGTGCAGCCTAAGTTTTCTGCACCGTAGTGAAGTCCCAGACCTCCGGTGAATAAACCGTAGCCGTAAGCGACCTGAATAATGTCATCCTTGTTGATATTGCACATCATCAAATCTCTTGCAACGCATTCCTGCCAAAGCTCGATGTCTTTTCTCGTATAAGCTACAACAGTTGCCTTTCCGGTTGTTCCGGAGGACGCGTGAACACGCACAATCTGTGACTGGGGTACTGCCAGAAGCCCGAACGGATAATTATCCCTTAAATCGTTCTTCGTGGTAAACGGCAGTTTCTCGATATCTTCAATTCCTCTGATATCGCCGGGTTCCAAACCCAGCTCCTGCATTTTTTTGCGGTAGAATTCAACGTTGTGATAAACATTGTTCACCAGTTTGCGAAGACGTGCAGACTGCATATTCTGCATTTCATCGCGGCTCATACATTCTCTTGCTTCATTCCAAATCATAAATTCCTTCCTTTCCCGCGTTCCAACACCATTGCCTATCCTTAAACCGGTTTAGGATTCAGAGCACGGGTGCTTTCGACGCAATACACACAATTTGAAGTTTACAGGATCAATGTGTTGATTCTGTGTTAATTGTGTGAATCTTTCCTTTGCCTTTTTAATAATTCATTCTGCGTCGACGTCTTACCGTCGTGTCAAAAGGCAAATCCGGCTTCGAAAGCTTTTTTATTGATTTCAACGGTCTTGGGCGGTACGGTTTTTTCGATTACCTCAAGCCAGTCTTCCTTTTCAAAATTCATATGCTTCGCCGCAACACCGACAATAATCGTATTGAATACTCTGGAATTGCCGATTTTCTTTGCTTCCGCCATGGCATCCAGAGAAATCACTTTGTATTTCTTCGAAAGGTCTTCGATAATACCCTCCGGATACTCTGCTGCGCCGGTCACAACCGTCATCGGATCAATTCTCTGATCATTTACAATCAGGACTCCGTCGGGCTTTAAAAAATGTGCATAGCGGAGTGCTTCAAGTCTTTCGAATGCAATTAAAACATCCGCACATCCTTCTTCGACAATCGGTTCGTAAACCTTTTCTCCATAACGTACAAATGTTACAACAGAACCGCCTCTCTGGGCCATTCCGTGAACCTCCGAAAGCTTTACGTCATATCCGGATTTGGTAATAATTCCGCCTAAAATTCGACTTGTAAGCAGCGTTCCCTGTCCGCCTACGCCGACAATCATAATACTCTTCGTCTGCATTTCCTACACCTCCCTTGTCTCGATGGCACCGAATTTGCAGCGGCTTTCGCAAAGACCGCAGCCGTTACACATCGTTTCATCGATGCGAATGGTTCCGTCGGGATTTTTGGTTATTGCCGGACATCCGGGCTTTAAGCACATACCGCATTTCTTACATTTGTCGGAAAGTGCATAGCATTTCTTATGAGATACGTTTGTTTTCAATAATGCACAGGGAGCCTGTGAAATAATAACGGATACCGCATCCCTTGCTACTTCTTCTTTAATTGTCGCTTTTAATTTCTCGGTATCGAATGCATTGACAACGCTGACATACTCCACACCAAGCGCGTGGCAAAGATCCACTAAATCAACCGCATATGTAGCTTCGCCGGACAATGTCTTTCCGGTCGCCGCATGATCCTGATGGCCTGTCATACCGGTCGTGGAGTTATCCATGATGATGACCGTTCCGGTGGACTTATTGTATACCATGTTAAGCAGCGAATTGATACCGGTATGAAGGAAAGTGGAATCGCCGATTAAGGCAACCCAGTTTTTGATATATTCTTTTCCCTTTGCCTTTTCCATACCGTGCAGGGTGGAAATACTGGATCCCATGCAGACCGTTGTATCGATTACATTAAGCGGTGCTACGGCACCGAGTGTATAGCATCCGATATCGCCTGCGCCATGGATTTTTAATTCGTTTAATACTGTGAAGGTGCTTCTGTGCGGGCAGCCCGGGCAGAGAATCGGAGGACGTGCGGGAACCTTCGCGGGTTCTTCGGTCTTTACTTCTTCGCCGAGAATTGCCTTTCTTAACATATTGGCACTGTATTCACCCTGAATCGTAAGAATGTCCTTGCCATGGCAGGCAATGCCCATTGCCTTAACCTGCTCTTCAATGAGGGGCTCTAACTCTTCCACGATATAGAGGGTATTCACCTTTGAAGCAAAATCCGCAATCAGCTTCTTCGGAAGGGGATGCACCAGTCCGAGCTTTAATACGGATGCGTCCGGAAGCGCTTCCTCCACATACTGATACGGAATACCGGATGTAATTACACCGATTTTGGTATCCTTCATGATTACTTTATTGTAAGATGCTGTATTTGCATCTTCGGACATGTCATTTAATCTTTTTTCCACAAAAACATGACGTCCTTTTGCCATAGCGGGCATCATAACGTTCTTCGGAACGCTGCGCTCGTAGGGCTTATCTTCCACTTCCACGCGGTCATTGAGTTCCACAACGCCCTGTGAGTGTGCCAGTCTTGTGGTGGTGCGGATCATAATCGGACAATCATATTTTTCAGACAATTCAAATGCAAGTTTGGTAAAATCCTTCGCTTCCTGAGAATCCGAAGGCTCCAGTACAGGAACCTGAGCAACGCGTGCCACACATCTGGAGTCCTGCTCATTCTGTGAGGAATAAAGACCGGGATCATCCGCCGCAACCAGTACCAGACCGCCGTTTACACCGATGTAGGACACCGTATATAAGGGATCGGATGCAACATTTACTCCGACCATTTTCATGGACGCGAGTGCTCTGACACCACTCATCGATGCACCGATGGCTACCTCCATTGCTACTTTTTCATTGGGAGACCATTCCGCATAGATTCCATCGTATTTCACGATGTTTTCGCTGATCTCCGTGCTGGGTGTTCCGGGATAAGCAGCAGATACTTTTACGCCTGCTTCCCATGCGCCCCTGGCAATCGCTTCGTTGCCGAGCATGATTTTCTTTTCCACGTTTTTATCCTTCCTTTCATTAACGTCACTTCCATTCCGGAAAAGACTTCCGAAATAACATGACTGCTTTCTTCATTAAACACAAAATTGAGTGAGACTGTAAGCCGGGTTCTGTCGTGAATGATCATCTATCTAGGAGACATGTTACCATGCCCCTCAAGCAACCTACCTGAA
>CACZRH010000005.1 GCA_902783455.1 uncultured Lachnospiraceae bacterium
CCCTTCCATACCTGCTTTCATTCTTACTTCCTCACAGAAGAGATTACAAAGACTCTCCGCGCGTTCCGCCCCGAGTCCCTGTAACATTACGCCGAGCGCCGGATCGCTCACCTCATATCTTCGAATCAGCCGATCGATTCCGGAGCCGATGGTTGCGGCAAACATCACGTAGGCTTCACAGTTTTTCAGATTTTTTTTAAGATTATCGGACTTCTGTGCAATCGGCAAAATCGGATAGTCATCTTCATCCCATTCAAGTTTTGCGGCAAAATATCCAACCTTAAACGAAAGTTGTCCCTTGATCAGTGAAATTGCCCGGCGGGCATTTTGCAAAAGTTGCGCATAGGCATTCCCCGGAACTGCATTTTGGTCATCATACATAGCGGCAAGTCGTTTCGAAACATCCATCGGAATGCCGGAATATCGAAACATTTCCACCATGTTAACAGGAGGTTCTTCGTACTCAAAATAGCGCGGCACAATACTGCCGGTCGGCTGATTTCCATCCTTTTCAATTTGACAAAGATTTAATTCTATCATTTTTTAATTTACTATATTTCAATTTGCTGTATTTCCCAAAGAAATCCGCATGCTTTTCTTCGATATAATATGACACTTCCCTATTTTACCCATTATTCCCGCGGTTTGCAATAATTCCCGCATGTGACTATAATTAGAAACAAATGGGGGGATGTTATCAAATGAATCAAAAAGAAAATGAAAATTCCGCGGAAAATCTGATACAGGAAATTTCAGACCGGAATCACATCATTGTAAAAACAAGTGTGATCGGCATCATCACCAATATTTTCCTGGTAATCTTTAAAATATCAATCGGCTTTGTTTCAAATTCCATATCGATTATCCTGGACGGTATCAACAACTTAACAGATGTTATCTCTTCCATCGTGACAATTGTCGGAACCAAGCTTGCAAGCAAAAAACCGGACAAGAAGCATCCCTTAGGCCACGGACGTTTGGAATACATTGCTACGATGATCGTCTCCGCCATTATCATTTATGCGGGTATCACGGCCGGAATTGAAGCCGTAAAAAAAATCTCCAATCCGGAGGAAGCAAACTATAGTGTCCTTGCGCTGATTATCATGGCCGTTGCGGTTGTAACAAAAATCGTTTTGGGACTCTATGTCAGAAAGCAGGGCATACGAACAAATTCCGGTGCATTAATCGGTTCCGGAAAGGATGCGCTCTTTGATGCGATTTTGTCGGGTTCTGTTTTAATCTGTGCAATTCTGACATTTTTTACGGGATGGAATCTGGAAGCCTATGTCGGCGTCATTATTGCGATTTTTATCTTCCGTGCAGGTGTTGAAATGATTTTGGAAACAATCGATCAGATTCTCGGACAGCGTGCGGATGCCGACACAACAAAGCAGATTAAAGAAGCAATCTGCAGCTTCGAACCTGTAATGGGCGCATACGATTTGATGATTACAAATTACGGTCCGAACCGCAATTATGCATCCGTTCATATTGAGCTTCCCGATACGATGACCGTAAATGAGGTAGATATTTTAACAAGAGAGATTGAGAAGAAAGTATTTTTAGAAACCGGTGTCATCCTGACCGGCGTCGGAGTTTATTCCTATAACACGCAGGATGACGAGGCGGCACTCATCAGAAACCGTGTTTCGGAAATCGTTATGGCAAATGAGTGGGCACTCCAGATGCATGGATTTTATGTCGATACTTCAAAGAAAACCATGCGTTTTGATGTAGTCCTAAGCTTTGACATTACTCCGCAGGAATGTACGAAAATCCTGTTCCATGATGTCAAAAACGAATTTCCGGATTATGAAATCACAATCATTCCGGATTTGGATCTGACGGACTAAATTTGGATCAGACAAATTGTATTTGGATATTACGAACTGAATTTGAATTAATAAACTGCTTTTAGATTAATAAACTGCATACAGATACATGAATCCCCTTAAGAAACAGTCTTTAGGGGATTTTTTTATTGGTTGCATATTGCTTCAAATACAACTACCGGTTGCTATACCGGGACATTTTTTTCTGCTATTTTATATTCATAAGAGTTGTAAGCCCCTGCAGCAATTCACATATTGATTACAACGGGAGATGAATGGGATCTTTAGGATCAAACTTTCGGGGCTTAGTCGAACTCCACCCTTTTGTAAACACTCACAGCAATTTTTTAAATGACAATTTGATCATACGGTTTGAGAGACTAATGCACCAGGGTTAGTCGAAAAAAAGTGTTTAGTCGGGTGGAGTTCAAATCTCTATCTTAATTTATTGAAACCGGATGTTGGGAATCCAAATATCAAACGGAGGCACATATGCAGAGAAATTCAAGAACCAACAACAAAAGAACGGAAGCAAAGGAAATGAGCAATATCAATAACGAATATTGCAACAGATATTCTTCCGAGCCTACTGTTGATTCCGCCATTCGCCAGGCGAAGTATGAGCATTTTACCAAGCTTCTTTATTTAGAGGCGGCTAAGAATAATCTTGTATTATCCGAAAACGGTGCAGTGGAATATGCATCCACGAGCTCCGCACTCGTTGATTTTAACGCAAGAGCAACCGAATTCCGTAACGCGTCCGATGACGTGATTATTAATGCTGCCGTAAAAGCATATGCCGAGGATCCCGTGGCTTTCGTAAAGCTTATGTTCCAGACCGGTGACATCCGTGGCGGAAAAGGCGAACGCCATGCATTTAATACCTGCATGGACTGGCTTGTTGCCTTCCATCCTGCTATTGCGGATGAGGTTCTTGCGCTCATTCCCGAATATACCAGATGGGATTACCTTGTCCGTCAGACGGTTTCCGACAATAAAGAAATCAGCAAACATGCTACTAAAATTGTAACCGGGCGATTCCATGCCGATTTGCAGGCTGTTAAGCGGGCAAATGCCGGACATGTCAACATTTCCCTGCTGGCAAAATGGATGCCGTCTCTTCAGACCAAAAAGGCTGAGGATCGTGTAATCGTCAGACATCTGTTAAAGAGTCTGCATATGCAGGAGCGTGAATACAGGAAAGCGCTCGCCCTTCTTCGCGAC
>CACZRH010000006.1 GCA_902783455.1 uncultured Lachnospiraceae bacterium
AGAAAGAAGGGCAGAAAAATGGCAAACATTTACAAAGGGACATTGGGATTAATCGGAAATACTCCGCTCGTGGAGGTAGTAAATATTGAGAAGGAACTGGGTTTAAAGGCTACCATTTTGGTAAAACTTGAGTATTTTAACCCGGCAGGAAGCGTGAAAGACCGTATCGCAAAGGCGATGATTGAGGATGCAGAAGAGAAAGGACTTGTGAAGGAAGGCAGCGTTAGCATTGAACCGACCAGCGGCAATACCGGAATCGGACTCGCATCCATTGCTGCGGCAAAGGGATATCGTATCATTCTGACCATGCCGGAAACCATGAGCGTTGAAAGAAGAAATATCTTAAAAGCATACGGTGCGGAAATCGTTTTAACCGAAGGCGCAAAGGGCATGAAGGGTGCCATTGCAAAGGCGGAAGAACTTGCGGCTGAAACTCCGAACAGCTTCATTCCGGGACAGTTCGTCAATCCCGCAAACCCTGCAATCCATAAGGCTACTACCGGTCCGGAGATCTGGAAGGATACGGACGGAAAAGTAGATATCTTTATTGCAGGTGTCGACACAGGCGGTACCGTAACCGGAACCGGTGAGTACTTAAAGGAGCAAAATCCTGCTGTTAAGGTCGTTGCGCTTGAGCCGGAAGCATCTCCCGTTCTTTCCGAGGGACATGCCGGAAGTCACAAAATCCAGGGAATCGGTGCCGGATTTGTTCCCGATGTACTCAATACCAAGGTTTATGATGAAGTATTCAAGGCTCCGAATGAGAATGCTTTTGAGACCGCGAAACTGCTTGCAAAGAAGGAAGGAATCTCCGTCGGAATTTCCTCCGGTGCTGCGTTGTACGGCGCAATTGAACTTGCAAAACGTCCCGAAAATGAGGGCAAGGTAATCGTAGCCCTGCTTCCGGACAGTGGTGACAGATATTATTCAACCGCTTTATTTACGGAATAATATAATTGCTCATTAATAAAATGAGAATCGTTCGCAATTTTCTTGACGGTTTACTGCCGGCAGGTTATAATTAAGAACGATTCTCATTTTTGTGTATTGGGACATTCGGCAGAAAGGAGAATTTTCCTTGTATGAATGCGGGAAAATTGTTTCAATCTGTCGGGGAAGAAAATGGCAAGAGAGGGTGTAAAGGTATGAAGAATACGGATATTACAATGGATTCCACGGGTTTTGTGATATTGGCGGATTTTATTCCGCATATCGTTCAGGAAATCCGATACCATTCTTCCTATAATTTTATCGGAGAGCGGATTGACGGATACGAGGAACCGATTGCACTTCTTACAAAGGAAGCCGCCAGAGCACTGAAAGGTGTCAGCAATGAAATGATTGTGCAGGGATACCGGCTGAAGGTTTTTGATGCATACCGGCCTGCGAATGCGGTAAGGCAGTTTGTTCTCTGGGGGATTGAGGATCAGGATATTCGCATGAAACCGTATTTTTATCCGGAATTAGAGAAACAGGAGCTGTTTCAGAAAGGATATATCGCAAAAATGTCCTCACACAGCAGGGGCAGTGCGGTTGACCTGACACTGCTTGATATGAAGACCGGCAAGGAAGTGGACATGGGCGGTCCGTTTGACTATTTTGGGGAACTTTCCCATCCGGATTATAAGGGAATTACGGATGAACAGTTTGAGAATCGCATGATTCTGCAGCATGCCATGGTAAGAAACGGCTTCCAGCCGATTAACTGTGAATGGTGGCATTTTTCACTGAAGAACGAGCCGTATCCCGATACCTATTTTGAATTCCCGATTTCTTCAGAATATTTAAAGCAGAGTTAAAAAGATGAAAAAAAAGATAAGATTCCGATTTTACTATTTAATATGTGCAATACTATTTGCGACAGTTTCTTTCACCGGGTGTAATTCGGCCATACCGGGGAATGTGAAAAATGAGAAACTGCAGATTGTGACCACCATTTTTCCGATTTATGACTGGACGTTAAATGTGCTTGGAGCAAATCCGGCCGATGCGGAGGTTACCATGCTTTTGGATAACGGAGTGGATCTTCACAGCTTCCAGCCGACCGCAACGGATATTATGAAAATATCCGGCTGCGACGTATTTATTTATGTCGGCGGTGAATCCGATGCCTGGGTGGATGATGCGTTAAGTGAAGCCGTGAACAAGGACATGAAGGTGATTAATCTGATGGAGGTTCTCGGCAGTTCCGTAAAGGAAGAAGAGCTTGTGGAAGGCATGCAGGAAGATGAACATGATCACGAGGATGGCGAAGAAGGTCACGATCATGAAGAAGGCCATAACCACGAAGAAGAACATGAGGAAGAGGAAGGTTACGAAGGTGAGGACAATCATGAGGATGGCCATCATCATGAGGAGACGGAATATGATGAGCACATCTGGCTTTCCTTACGCAATGCCGGAATCTGCACCGATGCCATAGCGGATGCCGTAGCAGCGGCAGATTCAGAGAATAAAGAGCTTTATCTGCAGAATGCGAAGGAATATAAGGAAAAACTGGCGAATCTGGATGAGCGGTATAAAGAAGCAGTGGAGGATGGAAGCGTAAAGACGCTTTTATTCGGCGACCGTTTTCCGTTCCGCTATCTGGTTGACGATTACGGTCTTGATTACTATGCTGCATTTATCGGCTGCTCGGCCGAAACGGAGGCAAGCTTCGAAACCGTTACATTCCTTTCGGAGAAAATGGATGAACTTGAATTAAATAATATCATGATCATCGAGGGAAGCGACGGAAAAATCGCCGAAACCGTTGTTTCCAATACCAGGAATAAAAATCAAAATATTCTGAAACTGGATTCCATGCAGTCCGTAACAGCTGCAGACGTATCCGGTGGAGAAAATTATCTTTCCATCATGGAGAAGAACCTGGAAGTTTTGAAAGAAGCATTACAATAAAAGTATAAAAAAAGTAATTTTATTGGTTTAAAAATTGAAAGCATTACAATAATTCCAAAGGTATAAACATGGCTCAACTTATTTATTATCTGCAATTTCCGTTTGTCCGTTACGCCATCATCGTAGGCGTGGCGGTTGCGTTGTGCTCGTCACTGCTTGGAGTAACGCTTGTGCTTAAGCGTTTTTCCTTTATCGGAGACGGGCTTTCCCATGTTGCCTTCGGGGCGATTGCAATCGCATCGGTATTAAACATTTCAAACAACATGCTTTTGGTACTGCCGATTACCATCATCAGTGCCATACTGCTTCTTCGGACGGGGCAGAATACGAAAATCAAAGGAGATGCGGCAATTGCAATGATTTCCGTCGGGGCCCTTGCATTCGGCTATCTGATTATGAATATTTTTTCCGCTTCCTCCAATCTTTCGGGAGATGTTTGCACAACGCTTTTCGGATCAACCTCGATTCTGACGTTAAAACCGCTGGATGTCTGGTTAAGCGTTGGTCTTTCCGTGGTCGTAATCGCATTATTTATTTTGTTTTATAATAAAATTTTTGCCGTAACCTTTGATGAGAATTTCATGAAAGCGACCGGAAGCCGTGCGCAGGCGTACAATTTGTTGATTGCAGTCATCATAGCGGTTATAATTGTTCTGGCAATGAATCTGGTGGGGTCGCTTTTAATCTCCGCACTTGTGATTTTTCCGGCTCTTTCGGCGATGCGGCTGTTCCGGTCATTTAAGAGCGTGACGATTTTTTCGGCTGTTTTTTCCGTTGTCTGTGCCCTTCTTGGAATTGTGATTTCGATTCTGGCCGGCACACCGGTCGGCTCCACGATTGTGGCAGCAGACGTGGTTGCATTCGGAATCTGCAGTCTGATCGGACTGATTCTGAAAAGACAGTAAGGATTTGCAGAAAGAAGTTTCAACAGACAGAAAAGTTGTCTAAAAGAGTATAAGAATCTTCAGGGAGATGATATCAAATGAAAAAAAGTACATGTCTGGTTTTCCTTGCCGGTAGCACATTTTTGCTGCTGTTATCCGGCTGTACAAAGGGCGGACAGAAACTGAATACTAATACAGCCCCGGGCGTGAATGAAGTGCTTGAGGCAAGAATTGCGGAAGAAGAGCAAAAGGCAGCTGACAATTCGGAAAGCGAAACCTCCGAAGAGGAGTTTACGCCGACTTTGCCGGAGTATGAACCGCGACAAAGCGGATTAAACGAAAATGCTCCCGAACCGGAAGAAGCGGATTCAGAGGTAGTATTGAGTACAACGGAAGGAATCGATGTGGATTTAACCATCCTTTCCTCTACCATGGTATACTCCCAGGTATACGATATGATCAGCAGACCGGAGGACTACGAGGGAAAAATCATTCGTATGCAGGGAACGGTCGGCTCCTATCAGGATAATCTTACCGGAAACAAATATTACGGATGCATCATACGGGATGCGACACAGTGCTGTGCTCAGGGAATCGAATTCGTGCTTGCCGATGGACAGAACTACCCCGCCGATGAGGAAGAAATTACCCTGACAGGGGAATTCGGAACGTATATGGAAGACGGATTTTTATATTGTACTTTAAAAGAAGCAAAATTGGAGGAATAAAGGGAAAAATGAAAAAAAGAACTCTCTATTTTGGGATTGCAGGCGTTGGAGCCGTAATTTTTCTGCTTTTAATCATACTGCTGAAAACGGTGGATGTTTCCCCGGTGGGCCCGATGGGAACGAGCGTGGGATTTTCCCACATCAATGCCTCTTTTCAGGAAGCACATTCTTTTCATGAAACCTTTTATAAAATCAGTAAACTGTTAGGCGTACTGACGCTCGCCACAGCGGCATTCTTTGCGGCAGCAGGCGTGTTTCAGTGGATTACGAGAAAGAAACTTTTGAGAGTGGATCTGGAAATCCGCGTGCTGGCTGTGCTTTATGTGATGATTGCAGCGCTCTATGTATTTTTTGAAAAAGTCATTATCAATTACCGGCCGATGATTATGCCGGACGGCGATGCGCCGGAAGCATCCTTCCCGTCAACGCATACCTTCCTCGTCTGTACAATTATGGGGAGTGCGATTTTTGTATTAAATGCTCTGGTGAAAAATGATATGCTTCGTACTATTCTGCAGATTCTTTGCGGAATCATCATTGTAGTTATGGTAGTATCCAGACTGCTTTCGGGTGTGCACTGGCTGACCGATATCATCGGCGGCATACTGATTTCCGTCACACTGGTATTTGCTTATGCGGGCATGGTCACAAGGGAGAAAAAGCCTTCGAGGCATCGCAGGTAATAATTATGAGTATAAAACCCAAATATAAAACCAAACAGCGGGAGGAGCTGATTTCCTATCTGGAAACGGTTCCGGGAATGCATATCACGGCGGGTGATGTCTGCGAGTATTTTCAGAAAAAGGGAACGCCGATTGCGCAGGCAACGGTTTACCGGCAGTTAGAGAGTCTGGTGGATGAAGGCATCATCAACAAATATAATATCGATGCGAATTCCCCGGCCTGCTTTGAGTATATGAGACCGCAGGACCACGCGGGTGCGACGGTCTGCTTTCACTGCAAATGTGAAAAATGCGGGAAGCTGATTCATATGCACTGCGATGAAATGATGGAGATGACGGAACATCTTTTTAAAGAACACGGCTTTTCGCTCAATCCAAAAAGAACAGTGCTTTATGGACTCTGTGAAGAATGCAGGGATGAGGGAAAGTGAGAAACGAAAAGGGCCGGAAGAATTAACCGGAAACAGAGGATAAAATGAGTTTTATAGAGGCGAATAATTTAAGTGTCGGCTACGAAGGGGAAGCGGTAGCGGAAAATATCTGCTTTGCGATTGGCAGGGGAGATTATCTTTGTATCGTCGGAGAGAACGGTTCCGGCAAGACAACGCTTATGAAAACCCTGCTTCGTTTGCAAAAGCCCTTATCCGGCGAAATCCGTTACGGGGAGGAAGGGCAGATCAAAGAAATCGGTTACCTTCCGCAGCAGACCGTGGTGCAGAAGGATTTTCCGGCATCCGTGAAGGAGATTGTAATTTCCGGTTTTCAGAAAAAATGTGGACTTCGGCCATTTTATAACAAAGAGGAAAAACATCTTGCCGAAGTAAACATGGAGCGGATGGGAATTTCAGAGCTCCAAAACCGCTGCTACCGGGATTTATCCGGAGGGCAGCAGCAGCGTGTTTTACTTGCCAGAGCGCTTTGCGCGGCCGGGGATATTCTTCTTTTGGATGAACCGGTTTCGGGTCTCGATCCGAAGGTTACCGCGGATATGTATGATTTAATTGAAGGTCTGAATAAAGAGGGCATTACAATTATCATGGTGTCGCACGACATCGGAGCTGCCATCCGCTATGCGAGTCATATTCTGCATATCGGTGAGACGGTTTTCTTCGGTACGAAAGAGGAGTACTTGGAAAGCCCGGAAGGAAAGTATTTTTTAGAAAAAATGACACATGGGGACGGGGATGTTGTGTCATTTTTGTGACACAACATCCCCGTCCCCTTATGTCAAAAGAGAGGGAGTAATATGAAAATCATTGACATTCTGAATCGTAAAAACATGTCGCTTTCGTTTGAGGTGTTTCCGCCGAAAAAGGAAACCGGTTTCGAAAGCGTGAAGGCAACCGCAGAGGCCATTGCGGCGAACCATCCGGCGTTTATGAGCGTAACCTACGGTGCGGGCGGCGGAACCAGTCGCTATACCCTGGATATAGCGAAGGACATTGAGACCGTGCACAACGTTCCGACGCTGGCGCATTTAACCTGCGTTTCCTCTTCCCGCGAAACAGTAAAGGGAAAAATCGAAGAAATCCACGCAATGGGACTTGAGAATATCATGGCTCTTCGCGGGGATTTAACACCGGAACTGGAAAAAACGGACCCTTCCACATGGGACTATCGCCATGCAGTGGAGCTGGTTCGCGAAATAAAGGAAAGCGGATATGATTTTTGCATCGGCGCAGCGTGCTATCCGGAGGTACATCCCGACAGTGCAAACAGCCGCGAGGATATTTACTATCTGAAAGAGAAAGTGGATGCGGGCGTGGATTTTTTAACCACACAGATGGTATTCGATAACAACCTCTTCTACAGTTTTCTGTATAAAATCCGGGAGAAGGGCATTACCGTGCCGGTGCTTCCCGGCATCATGCCGATTACCAATGCAAATCAGGTGGAGCGTGCAATAAAGCTTTCCGGCTCATTTATGCCGCAGAGATTCAAGGCAATCGTGGATTATTTCGGAACAGATCCGGAAGCAATGAAGCAGGCGGGAATCGCATATGCGACCGATCAGATTATCGATCTTTATGCAAACGGCATTACGAATGTACATGTTTATTCGATGAATAAGCCCGACGTGGCGGAAGCGATTATGAGAAATCTCTCCGATATTTTATGGAAGGACTTCGGGGTAGAGGACTAAGTTCGCATGCGGGCTGCATTCTTCGTAAGCGGTAAACCTAACTGCGCAGCCCTGTACTGAAAAAGAAAAACCTCTGTCTTTGTCGGACAGAGGTTTTTTATTCTGTAAATTTTCTTAAAAATTATGCCTGAGTAATTGCTTCTGCAGGGCACTGAGAAGCGCATCCGCCACAGTCGATGCAAGCATCGGGATTGATTTCATACTTTCCGTCGCCTTCGCTGATAGCATCTGCAGGACACTGAGCCTGGCAAGCACCACACATTACACAATCATCACCAATTACATATGCCATAGTAAGTTACCTCCTTGATTGATCGGCTGTACATGGTACATCCTTCTTTTTCTTTAGTACGCTGTAATTGTATAATAAGAAATTGAAAATAGCAAGAGTAACCATGTCTAATCTTAGTTCGCCATAACGAACCTAAAGCCGTGATTTTAAGCAGTAAAATGCCCCCGGTCCTGTCGGCATGCGGGGGCATTTTGATTCATGAGAAAGTTGGATTGGTACAGTACGGAATTAAAGCTTTTTTAACTGATCCATCAGTTCATCCACATCAATGCCATGTACCATAGCTGCTTCTGCAATGGATTCTCCCTGAGATGCGGGACATCCGAGGCAGTGCATTCCGGCACCGAGTAAAACAGGTGCGGCTTCGGGCGCTTTTTGTAAAAGTTCGCCGATTGTGATGTCTTTTGTGATTTCCATTTCTATTCCTCCGGATCTGCTCTTCGTCACATCAAACGAAAAGCAATTCTTATTACTTAAACAAATTCGCTATACATGTTAAAGTATATCAGAAAAACTCTTCTTTGTAAAGAATAGGGCTTTTCATTTTATGGCATAAAGGGTAAAATAAAAGAACAGAAAAAATCAGATCCGGTAAAATAAAATGCACCGGATTTGAATCAAATACAGGGGGTGTATATGGCAGATTTAAAAAATCTTATGTTGGAGGAGCTTAGAAAAAGTTCCTTAATTCAGACGTCTTCCATTGATGAGACCGAGGAACTTCTCGATACCGGTCTTGAGAAAAATGAGGACAATATTTTAGCAGCGGCGCTTGCCTATCTGGATAATAAAGGATATCGAAGAAGAGCGGACAACATTGATTTTGCAAAGAACATGATTATGGAAAGCTCCGAAGGCTATGATACCGTAATCGTAAAGCAGAAAAGAGTGGTAGAGACCGATCTTTTTGAAGGCGCAAGCAGGGAAGAATTACAGGATGCCATGGATGTGTGCAAACTGGAAACCCTGACCGCAATTCATACAAAACTGGAACGTATGGCAAACCGCCAGTATGAATATGCCGTTGAGGTTGTGGAAGAGATTCAGCTTGAGAAGGACCGCCCGAAGGGAAAACTCGGAGACTACGTTTCCATCGAGAATCTTTTAAACGACTACGGGAAAAAGGGATGGGAGCTTGACCGCATGTATGCAGATTCCAAAGGCAGACCGGTTAAGACTTATCTGATTTTCAAGAGAGAAAAGATGGACTAAGATAAGGCGATGCAAAGGCAAGGTTACAGGCAGCCGGCGCAAGTTTACTTGCAGCAGGTTGCCTGTTGCCTTGCCTTTATAGCGCGACAGCGCGACCACGAAACAGGCAACGCCTGTGAGTGGACATCGCTGAAGTACAGAGTGGCACTGCGGAACAGACATCGCGACCCGGAGATTATTTTATATGGCAATTCCCAAATCGGATGAATATTATATGAAAAAGGCCATGGCGCTTGCCCGGAAAGGGGAAGCCCTGGGAGAGGTGCCCATTGGCTGTGTAATCGTTCATGAGGGGCGTATCATCGGAAGAGGATATAACCGTCGTAAGACGGATAAAAGTACCCTGTCCCATGCGGAATTAATTGCCATAAAGAAGGCGGATAAAGTAATCGGTGACTGGAGGCTGGAGGACTGCACCCTGTATGTGACGCTGGAACCATGCCAGATGTGCGCGGGTGCAATCGTGCAGGCCAGAATTCCGAGGGTTGTGATGGCATGTAAGAATCCGAAAGCAGGATGTGCCGGAAGCATTCTGGATTTGTTTCACGAGCCGAAATTCAATCATCAGGTGGAAGTAACCGAAGGGATTTTGGAAGAAGAGTGCAGCGAAATGCTAAGCGGATTTTTCCGCGCACTTCGCTTACGTCTGAAGACCGACGGATAGTTACTTTTTAAGGAAAGCAAAGACTTCGTTCCAGTACCGAACGAGGGTTTCGTCGTCGGAATTATAAATGGAATGCCTGGATTCCGGATACTCGGAAACGGTACAGGACGGCAGATATTTTTCAAGATTTTTATAGACATCCGTATAAACCACGGTATCCTGTCCGGCTTTTAAGACGAGGATTTCGGGTTTTATTTCGGAGAGGTATTCTTTGGTCGGAATGATTTTTCGCATACGAAGACATTCCCACAGCCAGCGGTTTGTGGAACCGGAATTCTGGAAATGTTCGTCATTTCGCCGAAGCGTCAGATTCTGATCGAAGCGTGCTTTTGAACAGTCGTGACTGGTGTCGAAAGAGGCATTCGGATTAAAATGTGAGGTGTGCGGGAAAGCCACATTCCATCCGTCTTTTTTGACGGATTTTTTAACGGAAGCCTCCACAATCCAGAACGGAATATTCTTTGCCATGCGCGGAATGACCATCGGGGAGGAAAATACCGCTTTTTTGATAAAATCCGGCTGAAAATCATGGAAATACATAAGAGATACCGTACCGCCCATGGAATGGCAGTAGATTATGATTTCCTGATTGGGAAACAGGGGTCTTACCACCTGCTCCATCAGTACGTTTAAGTCTTTGGCGTAATCGGTGAAATCTTCCACGTGATTATAGCGGTGGTCTTCAATTCCGGAGCCGGAATAGCCATGGCTTCGCTGGTCATAGATAAAGCAGTTGTATCCCATTTCCAGGAAATAATAAATGATTTCCTCGTATTTGAGAGCGAATTCCGTAAAACCGTGTATCATTACGATATTTCCTATAGGATTTTCGCAAAGATAGTAGTAGTATTGTAATGTGATTCCGTCAAAAGAAGAAATGCTGCCGGTGTTTTGAACCTGCATGAGCTTTTCGTGGATTTCTTTAATTTTATCTGCGAACTCCGCATCTTTAATCGGAGTCATCTGAAAGGACGGAGTATATTTCATATTTTTCTCCAGCAGAATCAAAGCTGCATTGTATAATGGTTGTTGTTTTAATCCCGGCATTCAGGCCCGATCAGGAGCTTGTAAAGCTGGTCGATAAACTGAATAAGGAAAATTTTTCCTGCCTGGTTGTGGATGACGGCAGCGGCGATAAATATGCGCCGGTCTTTGCCGAAATCGAGAATACGGCGGTTGTGATTCATGCGCCTAAAAACGGCGGGAAGGGATCTGCGCTGAAACTCGGGATGGGTAAAATCCGGGAGCTGTTTCCGGAGTGCACGCATTTTATCACGGCGGATTCCGACGGACAGCACAAGGTGGAAGACATCGTGCGCGTTCGGGAGAGACTTTTGTCAGGTGCGACCATGGTTTTGACGGAACGTGATTTCAAAGGGAAAATTCCGAAAAAATCCATGTTCGGCAACATCTTATCCCGCTGGGTTTATACCATACTGACCGGTCATTATTTAAGCGACAATCAGTCGGGGCTGCGCGGTTTTTCCGTGGATAATATTGACTGGCTTTTGCTGGTATCCGGTGAAAAATACGATTATGAAATCAACATGCTTTACTATGCCGACTGTCAGCATATTCCGATTGATTTGCTTCCGGTGGAATCCATCTATATTGATGGAAATAAGTCTTCGCATTTCAGTCCCGTAAGAGATACACTTCGCATTTACCGCCGACTTTTTACTTCCGCAGCGGGCTCCATTGTTTCCGGACTCGTAACCGAAATCGGAATTCTGCTGGTGACACTGATGTATGGATACCGGTATTGTATGATTACCGTTCCGTTAATCGGGGCAATCGCATTCTTTATCAATCTTGGTGTGGATGCGTTAAAATTTCAGAAGATTCATTATCGCGACGGCGGAAGAACACTTCTTTATGCCGCATTCCGGTTTACCTATTACATGCTTGCCTGCATGCTTGCCGGATTTTTGTTTCCGCAGATTCCGCTTTTCGTTTCCTTTAACATTGCGGTATTAATTGCAGTTCCGGTTCGATTTTATCTTTATCAGTTTGCCTTCAGTCGTGTCTTTTTTAAAAGCGATTTGCAATCACTTAAGAAAGACAAAGATTCCAAATAAGGGAAAGATTTCAAGCAGAAGATTTACTTAAGTTATTTCGTAATCCGAAGCATCTGATCCACGCAGGAAACCACTGTTTCCGCAGTTGCACATCCATGCATTTTAATTACAGGCTTTTTGGTTCCGAGGAATGTGGCGCCGCCGCGTTCATTGAACACAAAGAGCTCTTTTAATTTGTCTTCCGTCTCCGTAAATGCTGTATTTAAGGAAGCGTCCGCGGTTTCAAAAAGCGGTGTGCTCTGATCGGGACTGCTAATTGCCGCATGAGCACTCTGGGTGGAATATTTTGCATGGGTGTTTGAAACTATGCCGAGCGCACATTTTCCGACAGCTTCCGTTAATTTCAGTACGACATTTCCGGCGAATCCGTCACAGACGATGACGTCCGCATAGCCGCTTATAATATCATATCCTTCCGCGTTTCCGATAAAATTGATTTCTCCTGCTTCTCCGAGTTCTTTTAGTAAAGAGTAAGCTTCGACATAAAGGGGATTTCCTTTTCCTTCCTCACGACCGACGTTTAAAAGTGCCACGGTTGGATTTTCGATTCCGAACATCCTTTTTACGAAATCCGATCCGAGGCGGGCGAAATTCTTCAAATCCGATGCTTCGATATTGACATTTGCGCCGCAGTCCACCAGTGTGGTCATGCCGCCCCCGGTATTCGGAAGCATCGTGGAGAGTGCGGGCTGCTTTAAGCCGCTTTGCAGTCCGAGACGGAAAATACTTCCCACCATCAGTGCGCCGGTATTGCCGGCGCATAAAAGTCCGACACTGTCTTCGTCGGTTTTTAAATAATCCAGGGCAACCGCCATGGAGGATTCGTCCCGTCCCTTGAAAATGCTCATTGCGGGTTCGTCATTTCGAATGATGTCGGAGGCTTTTAAAACGGAAAAATTACTCGGAACAATCCGGTCTTTTTCCGAAAAAATTCTGCCGGCAAAAGAATCCGCTTCGGTAGTCGATAAAACGAATTCAAGCTCCGGAAACTGTTCCGAAGCTTTTATGGCACCTTCAAATAATTCCTGTGCTCCGTTGTCGGAGCCTTCGAGGTCAATAATTATTTTTTTCATATGCAGCCCTCATGAATTTAACACAATGAAAAATCCGAGCAGATCTTACTCGATCGCGAACATATAGGAATAAACATCCATTTTTCCGTTGATGTAACCAAACTCCAGAAGCGGATATTTTTCCATTAATGCATCTCCGAGGGAAAGTGCATCCTCCTCGCTGATTCCTTTTCCGTAAAAAACGGTAACCACCTGCTTGTCATCGATATCGGGAAGCGATGCAAACATTTTCAGTGTTGCTTCGGTGATATCCGTATCGCAGGAGAGAATGTCGTCGGTTAATCCGACATAGGCCCCTTCCTTTACATCCACGCCGTTGATGTTTGCATCCCTTGTTGCGGTCGTGATATAACCGGTCGTAACATTCGGCAGATAGTGCGTCATTTCATGAATTAAAGCATCCACTGTCGGGAGGGAATAATCCACCATGGACATTGCCGAATAGCCTTCTGCCATTGATTTGGTTTCGATGACATGCACTTTTTCGGGGTCAAAAATCTTAGCGGCCTGTTTTGCCGTAAGTATAATATTTCCGTCGTTCGGAAGTACGATGATATGATCCGCATCCACGCTTTTGAATGCATCCACAAATGCTTTTGCGGAAGGGTTGTTGGTCTGACCGCCGTCAATGACCGCCAAAACACCTTCGTTTTTAAAGTATTCAATCATGCCTTCGCCCGAAGCGGCAGCCACGATGGCATACCGGACATGTCTTTTGCGCATGGATCTGCGCTTGGAATCGGGAGTGAAGAATTCTTCCGGTGTTTCGGCAGTATCTTCCTCCATTTCACTTTCTTCAATCATATGTCCCTGCAGGGCCATGTTCATGCCTTCGAAAATGTATAAAAGGCCGGCACCGCCGGAATCTACGACACCTGCCTCCGCAAGGCAGGGAAGAATGTTCGGGGTATTTAAAAGGGACTTTTTCATACCCTTTATGATGTCTGTAAATAAAGGTGAAAATTCGGTATAATCCGCATCCTGTACCCCGGTATTTTCAATGCATTCCCGCATAACGGTCAGCATGGTGCCTTCCGTCGGAACGGCAACTGCCGAATAGGCTTTCTGGGATGCCTTTTCCATGGCAAGGATAAAGTCGGGCGGGGTTACCACGTCGAGTTCCTTAATGCCCTGGGAAAATCCGCGGACAAACTGGGATAAAATAACACCCGAGTTTCCTCTTGCAGAGAGCAGGGTTCCTTTGGAAAATGCTTTTGCCATTTTCCCCGCACTCTTTTCTTCTTTGTCCACATTTTCGATTCCGCCGAGCCATGTCATGCTCATGTTTTTTCCGGTGTCCCCGTCAGGGATTGGAAATACATTCAGCGCATCCACGATGGAAGCATTCTGTTTTAAATTACGATAGCCGTTGGTAAAGAGCGAGTATAAATCTTCGCCGGTTAAAACCGTCCCGTCCATTATGATGCTCCTCCCTGTACGGTTACTTCCTTGCCGATTACGTAGATGGAAATTGTGCCGGGTCCAACGGACGCGCCGACGATGGGACCGATGATTCCCAAATGGGAATCTTTAAACGGAACTTCCGCCATGATGGCATCACGGACGGCGATTGCCTGTTCTGCGTTATCCGCATGGGAAATGTAAAGCGTCTGCTCTTCGGGATTTACGACTGCGGCTTTGACTTCCTCCACAAGTTCCGGGATGACATTTTTTGCACCCTTGATTTTGCGAATGGCATAATTCTGCCCGATTTTATCGGAGATAATCAGCGGGTGAATGCCGAAAAAGTTTCCGAAGAAGGCGCTGGTAGCACTTACTCTGCCGCAGCGTTTCAAATACTCCAGATTTTCCACGGTTGCAAACTGGTTTCTGGTTAAACGGATGGATTCCAGATAATCCGCAACCTCATCCACGTCCTTTCCCTTATTGCGTTCCTCATATGCCACGATTGCGAGATTTGCTTCGCCGAAGGAACTGATTAAGGAATCCACACAGCGGATTTTACGTCCCGGATATTTAGCCATCACGCTCTTTGCGACATTTAAGGAAGTGGCATAGGAGCCGCTTAATGCCGATGAACAGGAAACATATAATACGTCCAGTCCCTCTTTTAAATATTGTTCAAATTTGCTTTCGAAAACCGGAACGGGAACCTGGGTGGTTTTAATGATAATCCCCTGTCTCATAAAGTCATAAAACTCCTTCGCGGAATGGATGGACCAGTCCAGAAGAGCGGGATATTCAGCGTCGCCCATTGTGTAATTCATGGGCGCATAGTCGATGTTATAACGTTCCAGTAAATCAGGACTCAGATCGGAAGTGGAGTCCGTCAGAATTGCAAATGATGCCATGGCAATCCTCCTACAGTTAATTCATTTCTATTGGATGTGTATAAAATATATGCTTTGTACCTGTTAAAAGCTTATTACTTGGACTTAATGTTTGCGCAGATTTCATCCATGATTGCTTTTTCTTTTTCAAGACCTGCAGAAGCGGGTGCACCCTTATAGAATACTGCACAGAGGCCGGGGCCGATGGATGCGCCGCAGCTTACTCCGACATCGGATATAATGAGTTCCTTCGGACTGAATTTCGCCTGTACCTGCTCTGCAAGAAGTTTGGCTGCTTCTTCACGGTTGGAGTGTGCGATGAACATAATCTGTTCGGAAGGATTCTCAACGGTTTTGTCAATGTATTCGATAATTGCCTTGAATGCGTCTTTCTTTCCCTTCAGTCTTGCGATGGGCTCGGAGAGACCTTTTTCGTTGAAGTCTGCCAAAACATTTAAGCCTACCATACTGCCGAAGAATGCTTTGAAGTTGGAAACTCTTCCGGTTTTAACCAGGAAGAATAAGTCGTCCATGGTACCCATCTGATGGATTCTGTATTTTTCGGTCTCCAGATAATTTACTACCTCTTCAAAGGATGCACCTTCCTGTCTTTTGATTGCAGCGGAGATGCAAAGCAGTGCTAAGGAAGTGGAGTAACGAAGAGAGTCCACTACAACGATTTTGCGCTCCGGATATTTTTTCAAAAGGTCTGCAGATACCTGCACAACGTCATTGTACGTAGCGGAAAGAGCGGTGGAAAGTACGGGAGAAATAATGTCCTTTCCCTCTTTTAAATGCTTTTCGAACTTCTCGATGATTTCCTCTCCGGGAGGGCATGCTGTTTTATAAAGTACATTACGTCCCTTCATGGAATCGTAATATTCCTTTGCGCTCATTTTGGTCCAGTCAAGATCGGCCAGTTCGGAATGTCCGTCCGGGAAATAGAGTACGCCGCGAATGATATCGGGGATGTCAAAACGGTCTCTTAATTCCTTATTCAAGTCACAGGAACTGTCCGGAATAATAACAAAATCACTCATTTTCAGAATTCTCCTTTTTGGTTTGTTTGTGATTTAAACACACTATTTCTATTTTATCATAAGAAGATTAAAAATTCAATGATGCGTATACTTGCTTATTTTGTACAGCTTTGGTATGATTTAATTTTGGGTAATAATGGTAATTCAGGAGAATATGATGGGTCCTATAATAGCGATAATTGTAGTAGTTGTGCTTCTTCTCGGCGGAGTAATCTTTATGTTTGCGTATACCACTCCGATTGCGGAAAAGGTGTATCGGGAATATCTGGTAAATCCGCATCCGGAAGACCGCAGGCGGGAATGTTCCTGCGTAACGAATGAAGAGCAGGTTGCGATGTGGAATGCCGGCTGTGAATGGGCAGATCAAAGAACGGATAAAATGCGGGAAGTGGAGGTGCATCGTGACGGTCTTCGTTTCCTTGGAGAATATTATGATTTCGGGAATAACCGAGCGGTTATTATTTTACCCGGACGCTGTGAGTGCCTGAAATATTCGTACTTCTATGCAAAACCCTATGAGGATGCGGGCTTTAATGTACTGGTAATCGATCAGCGCTCCTACGGCTTAAGTGACGGAGAGTTTAATACCATCGGCAGGGAAGAGTGTGAGGATTTGCGTGTCTGGATCCGGTTCGTGGAAGAGGAACTGGGCATTCATAATATCTGGCTTCATTCCATTTGTGTCGGATCCTCCACGGCGGTGCTTTTAACATCTTCCGATACCTGTCCGGAAAGTATCAAGGCAATTGTAATGGACGGCTGTTTCATTTCCTTCCGTGAGAGCTTCCGCACACACATGATTGATTTAAAGAAACCGACCTTCCCGGTTCTTAACATGGTAATGAATAATATTAAGAAATATACCGGGACGGATGTGGATAAAATCGCACCGATTAAGTTAATCGACAAAGTAAGGGTTCCGGTGCTGTTTTTGTACGGCGAAAAGGATATTTTTTCAAGACCGGACAAGAGTAAATTGTTAATCGAAAAATGCGGCAGCAGCATCAAAGAGGTGGAATGGTTTAAAGAGGGAGCACATTCGCATCTTCGCTATACCAATCCGGAGCAGTACGATGCCGCAATCCTGCGTTTTTCCAAGAAGGATATTTTTGTAAAACAAACTACAAATGTAGTACAAAAATCATGACAAAAGAAATTAGAGAACTAGTTGAATATAACTGCAACGCGCTTCAAAATTCCGAAGGAACCTATCGCGAGATTTACGAGGTAATGTTCCGGCTAAGCGACAACATAATGTATGAAACGGATGACGGATACCGTGTGGAAGGGACTACCTTCGGAGAAGCGAAAGAGCGAATTGATGCGCTTTCGGAAGTAATCTATCAAACCATCGGTGCGACTCACGAATTCATCGCACTGGAAATGGAAAACTGTCCGGAATGGATTATTGCGTTCTGGGCGATTCTTCGAAGCGGGAACAAGCCGTATCTGGTAAACCTACGCCATCCGAGAGAGCTTTCGGACGGAATTCTGAAAACGCTGAAAATCAAATATATCCTTGGAATCCGATCGACCAAATTAAAGGGTGAATTCTTAGATTATAATCTTCTTTGGAAAAAGGCAGAAGAATGGAAGGCCGGAAAGAGCGACGATTTGGATGGGAACGGGGAGTTTCATCCGGAAAAAGAATTCGAAAATGAAATCGCGCTTTCGACTTCCGCAACGAGCTTAAAGGAAACCATCTGCTTTTATTCCGGAGAAAAAATGACGAACCAGCTTTTGAATACGAAGGCGGTTTTAAAGGAAAACAAGAGAGTTTCCACCTTTTATAACGGGGAAATCAAGCAGCTTGTATTTCTGCCGCTTTATCATATTTTCGGCCTGGTGGCGGTATATTTCTGGTTTTCCTATTTCGGAAGAATTATGGTATTTATGAAGGATTACTCCGCGGAAAGTATTTTAACGGCGGTAAAGCTTCATGAGGTGACGCATATTTTTGCGGTGCCGCTTTTCTGGAATACGATTGAAAAAGAGATCCGGAAAAAATTAAAAGAGCGCGGAGAGGAAACGGAAGCGAAATTCGAAAAAGGAATTAAGGTCTGTACAAAGCTTCAGAACATCGCTCCCTATGCGGGTGCAAGGTGGTCGAAAAAAATCATGCATGAGGTGACGGACGAACTCTTCGGACCGTCGGTATTATTTTGTATAACCGGCGGAAGTTATCTGAAGGATTCCACGATGGAACTTTTTAACGGGCTCGGATATCCGCTCTTTAACGGATACGGCATGAGTGAAATCGGAATTACATCCGTGGAGCTTGCGGCAACTCCGAAGCTTCGAAATTTAAATTCCATCGGAAGACCGTTTGAAGGCGTGCAGTACCGGCTTGACGAAAAGGGCGTGTTAAGTGTCAAAAGCGCATCGGCATGTTCAAAGCGCATGGTGGACGGCGAAATCATTCCGATGGAGGAATGGTTTGAAACCGGTGATATTCTGAAAGAAGAAAACGGAAGATATTATGTGCTCGGTCGTCTCGGCGATGCGGTCATCGGAGAGAACGGGGAGAATATTAATCCGGATGTGTTAGAGCAGACATTTGATGTTCATGAAGCATTGAATTTCTCAGTGCTCGGTCTTCCGGCAGGGATTTTTGATCCTGATAAAATGGCTGCTTTGGCAGATACAGGGAAGGCGGAACTGAGCCATAAAGAGGAAACGCTTTCCATGGTGGTGTCACTGTCACCGGACAGCCCGGAAGAAGAGGTGCAGGCTTTGGCAGAGAGAATTTATGCCGAAAACGGAACGCTGCCGCTTACGCACCAGATTAAGGATTTTTATTTTACATACGATGCGATTATGCCGGAAACCGCAATTAAAGTCGGGAGAAAATACCTGCTTCGCGGAATTGAAAACGGCAGCATCCATCTGACTTCGTTTCAGGAATTTAAGGTAAGCGAAAATAAGGCGATGGAAAAAGAACCGCTTGTCGGAGAGGTTGCCGACCGGGTGCGTCAGATTATTGCCGAAGCAATCGGAAAAAAACCGGAAGAAATCGGGGATGACGATCATTTGATGAATGACCTCGGCTGTGATTCGATTACGTACTATGGCATTTTAGTTAAGGTATGTAATGTATTTGAAATCGAAGTGGAAGGGCCGGTGGAAGGTACCTATTACACGCTTCGGGATATTGTGGAAGGACTTACGAAAAAAGAATGAAAGATAAAACTATAGAGCCGCTAGTCGGAATCATTAAAACGACGGGTTATCCAATTGCCTTAACCTATATGCGGACAAAAATTTATCATGTAAATCCAAAGGTAAAGCATTACAGGCTTCCGAAACCCTGTATTGTAATGTCGAATCATACCTCGCTTTGGGACCATCCTCTTTACATGAGAGTCTTTTATTTCCGGACCATTCACTGGCTGATGGGTGAGGTGCTGTTTCAAAAGAGTAAATTCTTTTCCTGGTTTTTGTATTCCATAGGAGGAATTTACGTAGACCGCGAGGCACATAATTTTGCCTGCATTCGTACCGCGTTAAAGCTATTGGATAAGGGAAAAACCGTCGGCGTGTTTCCGCAGGGACGTCTTCCGGTGGACGGAAAGCCATTCCCGTTCATGCCGGGAATTACCATGCTGGCGCTTCGTACCGATGCTCCGATTGTGCCGGTTTATACGGACGGAAATTACGGCTTCGGCAAACATGTGCATGTCATGATCGGAGAAGAAATCCATATCCGGGATTATACAGATATGAAGGTTCCGTCCGGGGATGAGGTTAGACGGCTTACAAAAATTCTGGAAGAAAAAACCTTCGAATTAAAAGACGAGCTGGAAAAGAGATTGAAAAGCGAACGAAAATGAGCAACAAAAAAGAAGCAAAAAAAGAGATAAAAAAAGATCGTGCGGTGGATATTAAATTTCTGCTGATGGATTTGCCGAGGTTTTTTGCAACCATTTCTTTCGGTTTAATCTACCGGCCGAAGAGAATGTATATTTCCAAGAAGCGCCCCGATAAAAAGAGCGGTGCGCTTGTAATCGCAAATCATTCCTCCTTTACGGATCCGGTTTTAATCGGTATTTCAATGGGAAGAAGAATGTGGTATTTAGCAGGCGAGCTTGCCATGGGAAATAAATTGAAATCGACTCTTTTGACCGGCTGCGGCTGTATCGGAATTGATCGCAATATCTCCGATATCGACGGAATCCGGAAAGCGGTGAACGTCATGAAGAGAGGTCATTATCTGCTGATGTTTCCGCAGGGACGCTTAGAGCGTGACGGCGAGATTAAGAAGCTGAAATCCGGTGCGGTTTTAATGGCTTACCAGGCAGGGGTTCCCATTCTTCCGGTTTATGTCAAGAAGGGCGCAAAATGGTACAACAGGGCAATTGTGATGGTCGGCGAGGAATTCCGCATCAGCGATTACTGTGATAAAAAAATGCCGTCCATGGCGGATATAGAGCGATTAACCGATATCGCAGCGGAAAAAATGCATGAGTGTGAGCATGCGTATTATGATTATATCAAGGCGCATTCAAAAGGCAGAAAAGTACCGAAGGTGAATTGATTGCAGTAGAATTTGCGTGACGTTTTTTGAAAAGAAACATACAGAAAAGAGGAAATACATGGATACACTGGACAGATTAAAAAAACTTCTTTCGGAAGTATATGACGGTGCGATTGATACCGACGGTATCACCGAAGAGACCGGACTCGTTGAAGATATCGGCATGAAGTCGATTGCGATGCTTTATATGGCCATGTCCATCGAGGGAGAATTTAATGTCAGTCTTACCAATGATGACCTGCCGAAAATGCGCACGGTTGGGGATATCATCAAGCTGATTGAAGAAAGAAGTAAGTAAGGCATAAGAAACGGTGCATGGGGTAAGCCGGCGGTCAGGATGTTGGCCGGTATGAAAGAATGACGATTAGTCAGGGGGGTTATTATGAATTACGACGTGATTATTGTGGGTGCAGGTCCCGGAGGTATTTTTTCCGCATATGAACTGGTAAAATTAAATCCTTCTTTGAAGATTGCGGTTTTTGAAGCGGGGAATGCTCTGGAGAAAAGAAAATGCCCGATTGACGGGGTGAAAATCAAATCCTGTATTGGTTGCGAGAGCTGTGCCATCATGAACGGCTTCGGCGGTGCGGGCGCTTTTTCCGACGGAAAATACAATATTACGAATCAGTTCGGCGGCACGCTGTTTGAGTATATCGGAAAAAAAGAAGCCATTGATTTGATGAAGTATGTGGATGAGATTAACTTATCCCACGGTGGTGAGGGAACGAAATTATACTCGACCGCAAATACCGAAATCAAGAGAATGTGCCTGCAAAACGGCCTGCATCTTCTGGATGCCCAGGTGCGTCATTTAGGTACGGACATCAATTATGTCGTTTTGGAAAATCTCTATAATGAGCTGAAAGAGAAAGTGGAATTCTATTTCCGTACGCCCGTGGAGAAGGTGGAACGGATTACCGGTGCGGAGAGTCTCTCAAATGCCTATGGGGACCGCGGTGCGGAAGGTATTTCGGGAGAATCATTGGAAGCTTTAGAGGGATACCGGATTTATACGAAGGATTCGCAGTATTCCTGTAAGAAGTGTATCATTTCCGTCGGCAGAAGCGGATCAAAATGGATGGAGAGTGTCTGCAACGCGCTTGAGATTCCGACCAGGTCCAACCGCGTGGACATCGGTGTCCGTGTCGAACTCCCGGCTGAGATTTTTGCATCCCTTACAGATGAATTATATGAAAGTAAAATTGTTTACCGTACCGCGAAATTCGAGGATTTGGTCCGGACATTCTGTATGAACCCGCACGGTGCGGTGGTAAATGAAAATACAAACGGAATCGTTACCGTAAACGGACACAGTTATGAAGACCCTGCAAAGCATACGGAAAATACGAACTTCGCGCTTTTGGTTTCAAAGCATTTCTCCAAACCGTTTAAGGATTCGAACGGTTACGGCGAGAGTATTGCAAGGCTTTCAAATATGTTAGGCGGCGGTGTTATCGTGCAGCGCTTCGGAGATCTGGTCAGAGGCCGGAGAAGTAATGAAGAGCGTATCCGTGAGGGCTTTGTCACTCCGACGCTTGCAGCAACACCCGGTGATTTAAGCCTGGTAATTCCGAAGCGGATTCTGGACGGTATTATCGAAATGATTTATGCACTCGACAAAATCTGCCCCGGTACCGCAAATGACGATACGCTTCTATACGGTGTAGAAGTTAAATTCTACAACATGGAAGTGGAACTGGATAAGAATCTTGAAACCTGCAATAAGGGGCTTTATGTCATCGGAGACGGTTCCGGCGTGACGCATTCCCTGTCCCATGCTTCCGCCAGCGGTGTTTATGTGGCAAGGCATATTGCGGGGGAGATTTAGAATCGGTAATGCGGAATGCAGGAATTTGCCATCGGATATTATCGGAATGTGTGATTTTGGGAAGGATTATGGAAATGAAAACATTGGAAGAAATACAGGAATTTTTCAGTCATGACCGCTATGCTACCGAGAGCGGTGCCGTGATTGAAGAAGTCGGAGATAACTATTCAAAATGCAGTATCGAATTAAATGATATGCATCGTAACGCGGTCGGCGGAGTGATGGGTGCGGTCTATTACACGCTTGCGGATTTTGCTTTTGCGGTTGCAACCAATCATGAACAGCCGGGGATTGTTTCGCTGGATGCGAATATGAGTTTTTTAAGCAGCTGTAAGGGAAAGAAATTGATTTGTACCGCGAATTGTGTTCGTGACGGGCGGACGACCTGCTATTATCAAATGCCGATTACGGATGAAAACGGAACACTGCTTACAATGGTAAATATCACCGGATATAAAACAAAGCGCGGATGAATAACAGATACAAATTAAAGGAAAACCATGAATCTGCCCAAAGAATTTAAAAACAGAATGAAAGCCCTGCTGGGGGATGAATACGAAGCATTTGCCGAAGCTTTCGAAAAAGAGAGCGGGGTAAAAGGGCTTCGTTTTTCTATGTCCCGACTTCCTGAAAACAAAAGTCCGGAGGATGTGTTACGTTCCGTATTTTCGACAGGGGAAGAAAACGGTTTTGAAAACAGGGAAAAAGAATATGAGAAAATTCCCTGGTCGACGGCAGGCTATTACTGGGAGGAGGCTGCCTTGAAACCGGAAGATACGACAGATTTGGCAGGACGTAGACCGGAAGATGATTCCGAAAGAAAGACGGTTCGTCCCGGAAAGAGCATTTACCATGAGGCCGGTGCTTTTTATATGCAGGAGCCTTCGGCAATGGTGGTGGCAACGCTTGCGGATGTAAAACCCGGGGAAAAAGTTCTGGATTTATGTGCCGCACCGGGCGGGAAGTCAACGGCGCTCGGCGATGCACTTCGCGGGGAAGGCGTTTTGGTAAGTAATGAAATCCATCCGTCCCGTGCGAAAATTCTTTCGGAGAATATCGAGCGTATGGGCATTGGAAATGCAATGGTTTTAAATGAAACGCCGGAAAAAATCGCAGCCCTGTTTCCGGAATTCTTTGACTGCGTGGTAGTGGATGCGCCCTGTTCCGGAGAGGGAATGTTTCGAAAAGAAGAAGCGGCACTTTCGGAATGGAGTCCGGAGAATGTCTTAATGTGTTCTGTCCGTCAGAGGGATATTCTGAAAGAAGCCGTAAAATGCGTCTCTCCCGGTGGAAGGCTGATCTATTCTACCTGTACGTTTGCGCCTGCCGAGGATGAAGAAAATATTGCGTGGTTTTTACGGGAATACCCGGATTTTCATCCGGCAGAAATTCCGGATTCAATAAAAGAGCATGTATCTTTCGGGCGATTGGAAAATTCCATGGAACCGATGGCCGGCTGTATACGGATCTGGCCTCACAAACAAAAAGGGGAAGGTCATTTTGCGGCAGTGCTGCTGCGTGACGGAAATGTTGTTTCTTCCGGATTGGATGCCGAAAACGGCAGCGAAAGAATTGTTTCTTTTGGACGGAATGCCGAAAACGGAAAAGAAAAAAAGTACGGCAAAAACCGTAAATCCGATAAAAAAGACCGTGGAAAAAATATAGCCTTAAGCCGTGAACAGCGTGAAAGCTTTGAGATTTTTGCCAAAGAGGCCCTGACGGAAAGCGGAAGGGCGAAGTTTACGGAAGTGAATACCTATTCGCCGGAGGATGAGAAAACGGCAGTTTTATTTGGTGATAACCTCTATCTTGAGCCGTTTTATTTTTCGGGAAAGGGCGTGAAAATCGAAAGAGCGGGGCTGCAGGTCGGAACGTTTGCCAAGAACCGCTTTGAACCATCCATGGCACTTGCAAGAGCGCTAAGCCCGAAGGATTTTAAAAATGTTCTTTCTTTGTCGGAGGATCAGAAGGATTTGGCGACTGCCTATCTTTCCGGAGAGCAGTTGTCCGGCATTTCGACGGATTTCAAGGGATGGACGCTTGTTACGTACGACGGGTATACTCTGGGATTCGGAAAGGCTTCGAACGGGGTTTTGAAGAATCATTATCCCAAGGGGCTTCGAATTATCCGGTAAGGAATCCCCTTAGGTTTCTTTTTCAGCGTGTTCTGCGCGTCTTGCATCGTTTCGCTTGATATGATTTCCGATGATTTCAGAGACATCGCTGATGGCTACGAAGGCCGAGGCGTCGACTCCGTTGATGATGGATCTTAGCTCCCGGACTTCGAATCTGGTCAGTACGCAATATAATACGCGTTTCTCACCGCTTACAAGTCCCTCGCCTTCCATGATGGTTACGGTACGGCCGAGTCTTGTATAAATCAAATCCGCGATGGTCTTCGCATCTTCCGTAATAATCATGGCTGCCTTCGTCTGTTCCAGGCCGCTTTCCACGATGTCCAGAATTTTGGAAGTAATGAAATACGTTAACAGAGAGTACATTGCGCGATCGAATCCGAAGAGGAAGCCGGCTGTAATGTAAATCACGATGTTGAAAAACAGGACAATTCGTCCGACGGGCATTTTATATTTCTTGTTTAAAAGAATTGCAACCGCTTCCGTTCCGTCTAAGCAGCCGCCGAAGCGAATGACCAGCCCGACACCGATTCCAAGCAGCAGCCCGCCGAAGGATACCGCTAAAAGGTGTTCTCTTGTTACATCGGGAAGCTTTTCGAATACATCCAAAAAAATGGAAAATACGACCATTGCAAATGCGGATTTGAAGATAAAGATTTTTCCGAGTTTCTTTGCTCCGATTAAAAGAAACGGAATATTTAAAACAAGCGTCAGGACACTCAAAGGAAGCTTCGACAGAGTGCTTATGATAATGCTGATGCCGACGATTCCGCCGTCCAGAATCAGACAGGGAACTAGGAATTCCTCAATTGCAAATGCCGCGAGCATAGCGCCGAAGAGGATAACAGCGAATTCGAATATGGTTCTCCAGATAAGATCTGCTTTTGATTCTTTCATGATATTCTCCGAATGTTTTTAACGGTCTTTTAATCCTATCAACATACTATATCTTATTTTGACAAAAAAATGAAGAACCCATTTTTACTTGAATTATAAGCATAAATCAAGTAAAATATTATGGAATATGGGCAAGTGCGCTGATTTGGAGGGAAAAAGGCCGTATTTTTCCTGTATTTGTCATTTATAATCACCTAATATATTGAAAAGATTTTGGAGCAGCAGTTGAATCATGAAAACCAAAGTTTACATAGACGGAAGCGAAGGCACCACGGGGCTTCGGATTAACGAACGTTTTGAAGGGCGGGAGGATATTGAGATTTTAAAAATTGATTCCGAACTTCGAAAGGACCCCGAAGAAAGAAAAAAATTTATCAATGCATCCGATATCACGTTTCTTTGTCTTCCGGATGCTGCCGCGATTGAAGCGGTCAGTCTGATTGACAAAGACAATGATCATACGGTTATCATTGACGCATCTACGGCGCACCGAACCGAAGATGGCTGGGCATACGGACTTCCCGAGTTAGGGAAGGAGTTCAGGGAACGGATTAAAACCGGCAACCGGATAGCGGTTCCGGGATGCTATGCATCGGGATTTTTGATGGATGTATATCCGCTTATTCATATGGGCTTTATCGATTCTGATTATCCGGTCTGTGTCAATGCACTCTCCGGTTATTCCGGAGCCGGGAAAAAGGCGATTGCATTATACGAATCCGAGGAAAAAACAGAGGATCTGTATGCACCCCGTATGTATGCGCTGGCGCAGAAGCATAAGCATTTAAAGGAAATGCAGAAAATTTCCGGTTTAAAGGAAGCGCCTCTTTTTGTTCCGGTGGTGGATGATTATTACAGCGGAATGATAGTGACGTTCCCAATCTATGTAAGCCGCATGGCAAAGAAAGCGACACCGGCAATACTTCGGGATGCAATTGCGGATTATTTTGCCAAAGAGCAGTTCATTCAGGTAATGCCGCTTGGTGCGGAGGAGGAAACGAATTCCTTCTTTTCCGCAAATGTATTTTCCGGAAGGGACGATGCAAGGATATATGTAACCGGAAACGATGAGAGAATTCTTGTTTCTTCGATTTTTGACAATCTCGGTAAGGGAGCTTCCGGTGCCGCGATTCAGTGCATGAATATCCGCCTCGGCCTTGCGGAAGAGACCGGATTAAAAATCGGCGGCAAATAATAAGCAGTGGAGGAATGAAATGATTTATATATTAATGGTTCTGGGGGTTCTCACAGGACTGGGTGTTGGGTTTGCGAACCATCTGTACACAAACTGGTATCATATTCCAATCGTATTAGCGATGTGCGTCGGATTCTTTATTTTATGGTCGGCATTTTATCTGCTTGTGGCATTAATCTGGGCAGCAATTGTAAACATTAAAAAGGTGGAATACGACCCGAATCCGTTTTACCAGTGGCTGGTAATCGAGACCATGCGTTACATTTTATTTTTCACGAATGCATCCGTTAAGGTGGAGGGTGTTGAAAAAATTCCGACGGATCAGAAATGTCTGGTTGTGGCAAATCACCTGTCCAATTTCGATCCGATCTCCGTTATGACCCATATTCCGTTAAGGCCGCTTATTTTTATCTCAAAGCCTGAGAATTTCAACCTTCCCGTGGCGGGAGGATTTGTCAGAAGAGCAGGTTTTATGGCAATCGACAGGGATCATGTCAAGAATGCAATTGTTACGATTAACAAGGCAGCGGATAAGATTAAGAGCGGACAGACTTCGGTTTTTATTTTCCCGGAAGGAACCAGAAACCGCACGGATGAAAAGCTTCTGGAGTTTAAAAACGGTGCTTTTAAAATCGCAACCAAGGCAAAATGTCCGCTGGTCGTACTGGCAATGATTAACACCAACATGGTTCCGAAAAGAACACCATGGAGACATACAAAAATTACCATAAAGGTTGTTGACGTGATTCCGGCCGAGAAGGTTGCCAGCATGAAGACGGCGGAATTGTCCGAAGAAGTAAGACAGAAAATTTTGGAAGCAATATAAAATATAATCAATGAATTACGGGGGTAATGACATGAATTATGTATTGTTTAATAAGCTTGCAAATAACGGGGAAGGCGAAAAATGGGCGGACGCTCTGTTTAAAACACTCGGTGTTTCCGAGGGCGATGAGTACAAAAAAGTTGGTTTAGTCGGCCTTGACATGAAGGAATTTGTGGGAAAGCTTTCCGCGGATGATATTGTGTATTTTGTCGGCGGTGACGGAAGCATAAACCGTTTGGCGAATGATCTTGACGGAATTGAAGTGCCCTGCCCGTTTTATTTAATCAGCGGCGGAACCGGAAACGATTTTTTGAAGGACATTACGGAGAATTATCCGACGGAAGGCTATACGGATCTTCGGGAATATATAAAGAATCTTCCGACCATCCGCGTAAACGGGGAAGAGAGAAAATTTATAAACGGCATCGGCTACGGCGTTGACGGAATGTGCTGTGAAATAGCAGATGAACTAAAGGCCAAGGGAAAGAAAAAAATCAATTATACATCCCTTTCGATTAACATTTTGCTGTTTAAATATAATTGCCCGACTGCGACGGTTACGATTGATGACGGCGAGCCGCAGACGTTTGAAAAGGTATGGCTTGCATCTGCCATGAACGGACGTTATTACGGCGGCGGAATGAAGGAGGCACCCGATCAGGACAGAAAGGGAGACAGCCTTACCTGCGTCATCTGGCACGGAAGCGGAAAAATCAAAACACTTTCCACATTCCCGTCCATTTTTAAGGGCGAGCATGTAAAGAAAACCGATATGATTACGGTTATTCCGGCGAAGAAGATTAAGGTTAAATTCGATATTCCGACAGCGATGCAGATTGACGGAGAAACTGTTTTGAATGTAAGCGAATACGAAGTCTGGAAATAGAGAAAAATGCTTGCAACCGGCTGCGCAAACAGCCGGTTTTTTGCACAGGCCCGCATAATATAAAATATACATTCAGAGGAAACGAAAATGGAGCAGCAGGAAAAGGAAAAAAACAAGAAACAAAAGTTTATGACGGTTGCCGTGCCGGTTTTGGTTGCTTTGATGGTAATCGGAATTCTGGTTGTGGGATTTTTTATTCTCAAAAATACCTTTTTTCAGGGAAGCAAAATAAAAACGGAGAATCTCCCTGAAGGGTTTTCCGAAGAGGATCCTTCTGCGAGTGAAATTACGGGAGGAAATACCGAAGACGGCGGAGGAAACGAGACCAAAACAGTAGCGGTAAAGAACGGTATTACCGCAAACGGAATTAATGATACCGGTGATTTTTCCCTGTATGCAACGGAGTATGAAGGAAAGAAGGGGACCGGCAAATATAATTACGGCGAGGCTTTGCAAAAGGCTTTATTATTCTATGAATTACAGCGCTCGGGCGATCTGCCTGAAAAGACCCGCTGTAACTGGCGCGGGGATTCCGCATTAAATGACGGCGCGGATCACGGTGTTGATTTAACCGGCGGATTATACGATGCCGGTGACCATGTAAAATTTAATCTTCCGATGGCATATACCGCGGCAGTTCTTTCCTGGAGCGTTTACGAAAACCGAAAGGCTTATGAGGAAAGCGGGCAGCTTGAATATGCCCTGAACAATATCCGCTGGATTGATGATTATTTAATCAAATGCCATACCGGGAATGAGGAATTCTATTATCAGGTCGGCAACGGCGGATTTGATCACGGCTGGTGGGGACCCTGTGAAATTATGACCATGGAGCGTCCTTCCTATAAACTGGATGCATCGAATCCCGGGTCCACCGTGACGGCGGAAAGCGCAGCAGCACTTGCTGCGGGGGCCGTGATTTTTGAAAAAGACGATCCGGCATATGCAGATGAGTGTTTAAAGCAGGCGAAGGCCTATTATGATTTTGCGGCAAAGTACTTATCCGATGACGGATATAAAGAGGCAAACGGGTATTATGATTCGCACAGCGGATTCTATGACGAACTATCATTTGCTGCTACATGGCTCTATCTTGCAACCGGTGATAAATCCTATGAGGCGGATGCAAAAAAATGGTTTGATCAGAAAAACTGTGACTGCAGATGGACTCTGTGCTGGGACGATGCTTCCTACGGAACTGCCCTGATTATGGGAAGGGAGACGAAGGATAAAGCATATACTTCCTATATTGAGGAGAGTCTGGATTACTGGACAACGGGTGTCGGCGGAGAGCGGGTTACCTATACGCCGAAAGGGCTTGCATGGCTGGATGCATGGGGATCGCTTCGTTATGCATCGGCGGCTTCCTTCCTTGCCCTGACCTATGCGGACAGTGATGTCTGCCCGAAGGATAAAAAGAAAACCTATCATGATTTTGCGGTCGATCAGATCGGATACTGTCTCGGGGATACCGGATTTTCCTATGAAATAGGATTCGGTGAAAACTATCCGAAAAATCCCCATCACAGAACCGCGCAGGGGTCCCCTTCGAATAACATGAATGATCCTGCCGAGGCCAGACATGTTCTTTGCGGTGCGCTGGTTGGTGGTCCGGATGCATCGGACAATTATGCCGATGAAGTCAGCAACTATGTGAATAACGAGGTGGCGGACGATTACAATGCCGGATTTGTAGGCGCGTTAGCGGCACTCTATGAAGAATACGGCGGACAGACCATTAAAAATTACGGCGCGGTAGAGAATATTCCCGATGATGAAATTATGGTGGAGGGCAGTGTCAACGTAAACGGCGATCATTTTATCGAAGTAAAAGCCTATGTAATCAATCATTCCGCATGGCCTGCAAGAGCGCTGAATGATGCGGTTTTATGCTACTTCGTGGATCTTTCCGAACTGTATGAAAACGGCGGAAGCGTAAATGACATAACGGTGAACATGAATTATTCCCAGGGCGGAAGTGCAGCAGGACTGCAGGCATGGGATGAAGAGAAGCATATTTATTATCTGCCGGTATCATTTGCCGGAACCGTCATTGCACCCGGAACCCAGGATACCTCAAAAAAAGAAGTGCAGTTTCGGATGACATCCGATGCGGGCTGGGATAATTCCAATGACTATTCCTATCAGGATATCGCGGGAACGAACGGCAGCAGCATGGTACCCTGCACGCATATGGCACTTTATGACGGTGACACGCTTGTTTACGGAAGTGTTCCGGACGGGAAAGAAGTGAAGATTGTAACCGGAGATTCCGGAAACAATCAGGGAAAAGACAATGACCAAAATGCCGGAAACGATAACAATAATCAGCAGGATAACGGTCAGGATGAAGGCCGGAAGGAAACCGGAAAAGCAGGCGCATCCGAAGCAACCGGCGACAATTTAAAGCTTACGATTCAGAATCAGTCGACGAAGGGAAGCGATTCCACGATGGCGTTCACGGTTAATCTTGAGAATACCGGAAAAGCGGATCTTGATTTGTCCGATGTGGAAATTGAATATTTCTTCTCGGATCCGGATATCAACAAGCTGATCTTTTACTGTGATTATGCATGCATTCAGGGCGAGCGCTACGAGGCTCTTACCGACAGCATAAAGGGAAGATTTTCGAATAATTCCTGTAAGGATAAGACTGCAAAAAACAGTGTCGTAATCAGCTGCAATGATAATAAAAAGAAGCTTCCCGGCGGACATTCCTGGGTGATCCAGGTGCGTGTTGCCAGAGGTGACTGGAGTGCACTGAATTTCGATGATGATTATTCTGCATACGGGCCGGAGCACATTCTTGTAAAGAACGGCAGCAGGGTTTTAATCGGGGAAGAACCGAATTAGAGATAAATTAAGGATATTAATGATTTGCAACAGACTTATATTTTTTGAAACAGTAACCCGGAAGCTTTGATGCATTGCTGTTTTGAATATAAAGAAGGGAAAGGAGAAAAAAATTGAGAGACACGCTGATTAAAACCTGTGTCGGTATTTTTTCACTCATTCTTTCCCTGATTCTGTTTTCGTCCATTCTGAACAAGGGCGCCACGGACATGACGGTGGAATTTTCCGAAAGCTCTTTCCCGGTTGTTACATTTCTTTCCGGGGACGGAGAATATAATCCTACCTTTGGCTATCGAGTCAGACAAAATGTTGCCCTGATGAAGGAAAATATTACTCCTCTTGGTGAGAACCGGTCACTGGCATTTGAAATTGAATGCTTTGACCGTGCGGTATCCGGGATTGCGGTGGAAGTCCGTGCAGTCGACGGCAGTCGTCTGATTGAAGATACAGAGGTTAAGGACTTCGAAAAGGACGGGGATTTTATTTACGTCTATACATCCTTAAAGGATTTGCTGCAGGTCGGAAAGGAATATGCACTGACCATCCGTCTAACCGTTGAAGATGAGGATCTTTACTATAATACCCGCGTGGTGCCGAAGGAAGAGGTTGATGTAAAGACCTTTCTGGATTTTACAAATGATTTTACCAGGCGTACATTCGGAACGAAGGAAGAGTATTCGGAATTGAAAAAATACCTGGAGAGCAATTCTTCCGGAGACAATACCGATTTCGGCCACGTCAACATCCACAGCTCTCTCGATCAGGTGACCTGGGGAAATCTGGAGGCGGAGCTTGAGGGCGACATACATGCGAGGCTTTTGACCATTGAAAAGGATGAGGCGACCTTAATCCAGTATTATCTGGTGCAAATTGGGATTGGTGAGGATGCCGAACATTACCGCGTGGAAGAATATTTCCGTCTTCGCCGCGGAACCGAAAGACTTCATTTGATTGAATATGAACGCACGATGAGTCATCTGGTTTTTGAAGAGGATCAGATTTTTTATCAGGATACGCTGTATTTGGGAATCAATTCCGACGACATTTCGATGATGGAAAGTCCGGAGGGCTCGAAGCTGGCATTTGTGAAGGACGGAACTCTATTCGTAGCCAATCCTTCCGAAAATAAATTTGCAAGAGTCTATTCTTATTACGATAAGAAAAATTACGGGAAAAGACCGTTTACGCAGATTCCGAATCTGCGGATTTTGTCCGTCGGGGAAGACGGAAAAACCTATTTTGCCGCATACGGCTATATCTCCAGGGGAATGCATGAAGGCGAGACAGGGTTACTGGTTTACTGCTTTGATTTTTCGAAAAATACACTGGAGGAGGAATTGTTTGTTCCCTATTCGGGAACGCCGCTTTTGCTTGAAAAAAGCCTTTCCGAACTGCTTTATTTAAACAGCGGAGGAAATCTTTTCTTTTTCTTAGACGGCGGACTGTACCGCGTTAACTTAGAATCACTTGAAATGGATGTTATTGCGGACAATCTTTCTGCAAAAGCCTTTTCCATTAACGACACGGGTACGATGGCGGCCTGGATGACGGAGGGAGTGGAGCTCGGCGCCAAGGTCATCGATCTGGAAAATTTTGAAACTGAAAATTATACTTCAATTAAGGCAAATTCCGGAGAGCTGTTAAGGCAGCTCGGCTTTATGGGAGCGGATTTGGTATACGGTGTTGCAAAGGAAGAAAATGTCAGCGTGGATGCTTACGGAAATGTTCACTTCCCGATGCACAGCATCCGGATCCAGACGGAGGAAGGAACGATTTATAAAGACTATTCTCCGGACGGGTATTATGTTACGGATTGTATTTTTGAAGACAATATGATTTCCATGGTGCGGGTTCGAAAAAATGAGGACGGTACATTTACTGAAGCCTCCGGAGATTCCATCGTGGACAATACACCGGAAAAAACAGGCAGAAATACGCTTGCGGCTGTTGCAACCGAGAATTATGAGACAGTATGGCAGATTCATTTGACGAAAGAATTCGATTCCCGAACCGTTCAGGTGATGCGGCCGAAAATTACGCTTTTTGAGGAAGCCAGAGAGCTTGAGATTACGCATTCCAAGGCACTTCCTTATTACTATTCCTATTCGAAGGGAACCGTTTCGGGTGTCTGGGAGAGGGAAGCCGATGCCGTACGATGTGCGAATGAAGAAAACGGATTTGTAATGGACGGACTTTCCGGGTATATTTGGGAGAAGAAGGATACTCTTACAAAGAACCAGATTATGGCAATTAAGGAGACCACGATTCCGGAGGGCAGTTCATCCCTGGCAGTGTGCCTGGAAACCATGATGTCACTGGAAGGATTTTCCCAGGATGCGGATGCCATGCTTGCAAGAGGTTTAACACCGAAGGAAATTCTGGAAAAATACATGCCGGAACGCATTGTATTAAATCTTTCCGGATGTCCGGTTAATATTGTATATTATTATCTGAATCAGGATATTCCTGTTTTGGTACAGACCGGGGAAGACAGCGCGATCCTGCTGACCGGCTTTAACTCGAAGGAGCTGGTCTGGATGGAACCGGCGAACGGAACGCTGCACAAGGTTTCCCGGGATGAATCGGAGAGATTTTTTAAAGAACATAACAACCGCTATTTAACTTATGTAAGAAGCGGGGATTTTTAGTATTTTTGCGTTGAAGAAAGACAGAAAGCTTCAGTATTGAAACGAAACAATCAAAACGGAGGACGAAAAATGGAACGGATTATCACAAGCTTACTTGAAACGGATGCTTACAAATTTTCCATGGGACAGGCGATTTATCATCAGTTCAGCGATTTTAAAACCACATGGAGTTTTAAATGCAGAAACAGCGACGTTCATTTTACAAAGGAAATGGTGGATGAAATCAAGCGTCAGCTGCTTTTGTATACCGAGCTTCGATTTAAGGAAGACGAGCTGGAATATCTGCATAATATTACGTGGATCAAAGGCTCCTATGTGGATTTCTTAAGACTCTGGAAGCCCCGGTATGAGGATTTCACAATTTCAAATGATGCCGAGTGCGGACTTTCCATCGAGACAAAGGGCACCTGGCTGAATACCTCCATGTACGAGATTCCGACACTTGCCATTGTAAATGAAGTATATTTCCGTATGGCATATGATTATGACAAACTGATGGACAGCTTCCGTGAGCGGCTGGATGCCAAAATCGCAAGGCTTGAAAACGGTGAATATGACCTGGCTGCATTCTCGGAATTCGGTATGAGAAGACGTCTTTCCGCTGAGGCGCAGGATCTGGCCGTGAAGCGTTTAAAAGAGGCAAACTTAGGAAAGTCGAAATTTGTCGGAACATCGAATGTGTATCTGGCAAAGAAATACGGCATTACCGCGGTCGGCACAATGGCTCATGAGTGGATTATGTGTGTCGGACAGGGCAATCACAAGCACAATCCGGCATATTCCAACTGGTATGCACTCGATGCATGGGTTAAAGAATACGGCGTATTAAACGGAACCGCACTGACGGACGCGATTACAACGGACTGCTTCTTAAAGGACTTCCAGTTAACTTACGCAACTCTTTTCTCCGGTGTGCGCCACGACTCCGGTTCGCCGTTTGACTGGGGCGATAAAATGATTGCCCACTATGAATCCCTGGGAATCGATCCGAAGACCAAAACCTTATTATTCAGTGACAGCCTTGATTTTGAGAAGGCAACGGCGATTAAGAAGTATTTTGAAGGCAGGGCA
>CACZRH010000007.1 GCA_902783455.1 uncultured Lachnospiraceae bacterium
CCTACCAAGAAGATCCCCATCTTCGATTTCGAAGTTCCTACCGAGCTTCCCGGCGTTGATCCTGCAATCCTTGATCCTCGTGATACTTATGCTAATCCTGCAGAGTGGGATGAGAAGGCAAAAGATCTTGCAGGCAGATTCATCAAGAACTTCGGTAAGTACACCACCAACGAAGCAGGTCAGGCACTTGTTGCTGCAGGTCCTCAGCTGTAATTTTGTCAAAAGGTGTTTGATTTAAAAAATAAAGAATTAAGATAATTAAGAAACCCTTCGTCCGGGGATATCCGGGCGGAGGGTTTCTTATATGCACACGCCCGCATATGGAAATTTGCTTCTTCGAAGCATGCGGGCGGCGCGGCGAGCAGGGTGCGATAAATCTTCCCTGCTCGAATGCGTTTTCTCTATGGCAGAGAGCTGCTGTTTTTGATATAATAAGAGAGTTCCTGAACTAAGAACGTTCTCAAAAAAGAATGGATTCAAAAATGAACACTTCTGAAAAAGAATGGTTCGAATTGAAATGGAGATACTGACATGGAAAAATACGATCTGATTATTATCGGTTCCGGCCCGGCAGGTTTATCCGCCGCAATTTATGCATCCAGGGCAGGATTAAATGCACTTGTTTTGGAAAAGGCAGGTGTCAGCGGCGGTCAGGTGCTGACCACCTATGAAGTGGACAATTATCCGGCGCTTCCCGGAATCAACGGCTTTGATCTCGGGATGAAAATGAAGGAGCATGCGGATAAGCTTGGTGCAAAATTCCGGGATGCCTCCGTGATTGGTCTGAATGTTGCTGAGGATGCCGCAGAACTTCATTCGGAAGATGGCGGATACCATACCGTTCTTTGTGACGGGACGGAATATCAGGCAAAGGGAATCATTATTGCAACCGGTGCGCATCATGCACTTCTTGGTGCCCCCGGAGAGGCGGAATTTCAGGGAATGGGTGTTTCCTATTGCGCAACCTGCGACGGAGCATTTTTCCGCAAAAAAGACGTTGCGGTAGTCGGTGGTGGGGACGTGGCTCTCGAGGATGCTATTTTCTTATCACGCATCTGCAATAAAGTCTATCTGATTCACAGAAGAGACGAATTTAGGGCAAATAAAGCGCTTCAGGATTCCTTAAAGCAGTGCGAAAACATAGAGCTTGTATTAAGTGCCACGGTCGAGGAAATTAAGGGACAGAATGCAGTAGAGGAAATTCTTGTAAAAAATAAGAAAGACGGTGAGATGAAAAGCATTCCGGTTTCCGGAATCTTTATTGCGGTCGGAATTGTTCCGGATTCGGATGTATTCGGTGATGTGATTGCGAAGAATGAGAAGGGTTACATCATAGCGGGTGAAGACGGCAGAACGAATGTAAAGCGTGTTTATGCGGCCGGGGATGTTCGCAGCAAGCAGCTTCGTCAGATCGTGACGGCGGTGGCAGACGGTGCAAACGCAGTTACCTCTTTCCAGGAGGACCTTCTTTGACAGCGGATCAAAGCCGAATTCTTAATAAATTATTAACAATTATTACGAAATAAAGTACAACACGGACGGATTGGTGATAATGCCAAAAAGCCCGTGTTTTTTCTTTGTTTTTTTATGATTTTTCCCTCTGTTTTTGGATTGACAGAATCCGAAAAAATGTGTTAAATTTAATATTAGCGTAACAAATTTGTAATATTTATTTTTGGTTTTTATTGACTTAAGGATCTGTTTTTCTATGTTTCGTAAAAAATTATTGACCGGAATTGCTTTATTAGCTGTAATTGCAGGGATTTTGGCATTTACTCTTCCGTCGAAGGCTGAGGAAAGCCTTCTGGGTGAGGAATACTTAAATGCCACTGCACAGGCGGAAGATACATTGGATTCCAAACTTCCTGCTGCGGGGGTTGCAGCTACCTTAAAAGAGGGTTCCGATTATGAATCTGTCAGGATTCTGGCTGAGAATACAATTTCTGCTTCCGGCAGTGTAAACCTGGAAGATTTAACCGTTAAAGTATCGGGCAGTCTGGAGGAAATGGAAACAGACGCTTTAAAAGAGGCCTCTGAAATCGATTTGGAAAATGCCAATGTAGAAGAATCGGTTGAGGAGCAGAATCAATTGCAGACAGCTTCGGATTTGAAAGCAGAAAATGACATGAATCCGAACGCGGTATGTCTGGTGGCGGATTATATCCATTTAAGACAGGAAGCATCCGAATTCAGTGAAACAACAGGCGTTTTCTATCATGATGCAGTCGGCGAGATTATAGGGGAAGAAAACGGCTGGTATTTGATTAAATCCGGAAATGTTACCGGTTATATCAGAACAAGTCTTGTGGCAACCGGTGAAGAGGCGGAAGAGAAGATTGATGATTCCGTTCTTACCATGGCTACCGTTAAAACGGATAACCTGATTGTTCGTACCGGTCCGGATAAAAATGCTCCCGGACTTGAAATTGTTCCCGGAAACGTGGAATTAAATGTAGTGGATCAGTACGGTGACTGGGCAAAAATAGAAACCGAAGAAGGCTTCGGCTATATTTACAAACCATATACGGAACTTGACAGCCGGTATATTACGGCACTGACCGCAGAGGAAATTACCGATCAGGAAAAAGAGGATTTAAGAAGAGCCATGGAGGAGCGTGCGCTTTCCGCAATTGCTTACAATGCGGCGAACGGTCAGCCTTCCCACTTTGTTTCCAGAGATGACAGCAATGAAAAGGGTAAGGAAGTTGCGGAATTTGCCATGCAGTTCGTCGGCAACCCCTATGTTTGGGGTGGCACCAGTTTAACGGACGGATGTGACTGCTCCGGTTTCGTAATGAGCGTATATGAGCAGTTTGGTTTTCAGCTTACGCATTCTACGGAAATAGACCAGACAGAGGGCGTTGGTGTGGAATCCATTGAGATTGCCGAGGCGGGTGATATCATCTGCTATCAGGGGCATGTGGCAATCTATATCGGGGACGGCATGATTGTTCATGCTGCAGGCGAAGCAAAGGGAATTGTTATTTCCATGGCCTGCTACGACAATATTCTTGCCGTTCGCAGAATGTTTACCGAATAAGACAATGAAGATTGACTAAAAGAGATTGTTTCAAAGAAAGAAGAGCGTCATGCGTGCATGGCGCTTTTTTGATGCTTTGTTAAAAATGACCGGAAAAAGTCCAAAATGTGTCTTTTTGGTGAAATTGCACAAAAGAGTGGAATTCAAGGGAAAAAATGGAATTTCCGAAAAAAGATTTCCACGGGTAAAATGTGTCAAAATAGACTTATAAACGAAGTTATCCACATTATCCACATGAGAATGAATGGATTGGTCAAATTGTTATGGTAACTGAAAGAACATTCGTTTTGTGAAGAACGTAGAAAACGCTAAAATACTGAATTTTTCATTGACTTTCGAATTATCTAAAGGATGTTGATAAAATGTCTGAATATTCTGACAATTTAAACATAGGGGCGAAAAAGTTCAATAATACAGGGAAATCGGGAATCTGCAAAACAACATTATGGAATTCACAAAAGCTACACCGTTGACAAGGCTTTCGGCGAATAATATCAGTTGCCAAAAAAGGCGAAAAATGGTATAATTTGCATATCGAAGCGAGGGTTACAAGCGCTTTGATATACGACATTCCAATGAAAGGGTGAGCAGTATGAAATTTATAATTGTGGGGAAAAACATTGAGGTTACGCCGGGATTGAAATCCGCAGTAGAAGAAAAACTCGGCAAGTTGGAGAGATATTTCAACGAGGATACGGAGGTACATGTTACATTAAGCGTTGAAAAAGAGAGCCAGAAGATTGAGGTTACCATTCCTGTTAAGGGTAATATCATTCGTTCCGAAGAAGTCAGCAATGATATGTATGTTTCCATCGATCTGGTAGAAGAAATCATTGAAAGACAGTTAAAGAAGTATAAGAATAAACTGACGAATCATAAGTCCAACACTTCTTATTTCAAACAGGAATACATTGAGAAGGACTTTATGGATGAGGATGAGATTAAAATTATCCGTACCAAGAAATTTGACATCAAGCCCATGTATCCCGAAGATGCATGTGTTCAGATGGAGCTTTTGGGACATAACTTCTTTGTATTCAACAATGCGGAAACAGAGCGCATCAGTGTTGTATATAAGAGAAAAGGAAATACCTACGGACTGATTGAACCGGAAGATTAAAGAAAACAGGGGCTCAAGCCTGTATAAAGAAAAACAAAGAAACAATCGAATAGCGATAAAAAACCTGCCGGAATACCGGCAGGTTTTTTTGTACACAACTTTATATGGATTTTTTATTACTTATGCTCCGAAACATCGGAGAAGCTCCAGGCGTAGATATTAATGATTTCCACATCGGAACCGCAGTAAGGGCATTTCTTGTCGCCCAGACCTTTGATCGGGGCTCCGCAGTGCGGACAGACCGAAGAGAGTGCCATATCGGAGAATTTATCCACCATGTCACGGTCCTGAACATAGACAACCCGGATATCGTATTTGGCCTGTGTCATTAGGTCATTACGGCCGGTTTTAATCTTTTCTTTTTCTGTAATGTAATGGAGAAACTGAACGGCAGCCTGATAGGTTACAGTGCATTTTCCATCGGTTTTTTCATATTGATTCAAAACGCATTTATGCACTTTAATTCTTTCAAAATGTTCGACATATCCTTTATCCTGATTCATTTTGACCTGCATGGTCAGCTTGTTTTTGAGCTCCTCATTGCCCTCCGTTAAGTGGGAAGGATCTGATTCGTCGATGGAAAACAGATAGGATGTCAGTACATTTCTGGCGCGTTCTGCCATTTCCTCATTGTTATATTCCGGGAAATCGGCTGCGATTTTCGGAAGCAGCAGGGAAGACAGATCGGAAACCGTTTTCGGCGTGGATGCGTATTCGAAAGTAGTTCTTCGAATCCCTTCGGCAATGTCGGAGGTGCCTGTTGTAACCTGAGAAATCGTCTTAGCAGTCTTCACCACGTCATTGACTGAATTAGTCACGGATTTAATACTCCGGCTCGCCTGGTTCACTTTCTTTACAATTGAGGAAACTATCACTGCGATGATGATTATAATCACCAGTGCGATAATCAGGAAGATGATTACTCCGGCTGAAAGAATTCCCATTTCGTTCGTACTCCTTATAAAAACAAATAAACTTCATTTTTTAACGTAACTGTTTGTCCGGTATATACTCCGAATTCGAAAACCGATGATTTATAAATCAATCGGCAGTTTAAGCGGTTGTCTTAAAACAGGAAGGACGACATGCCGCTGATGAATCCGGAGTCATCGAATAAACCCAGGACACCTGCACAACCACAAATCAGTAAGAGGGCAAGAATTCCGAGACCGACGATAAGAAGAACCTTTCCGGCGGAAACAGGAGTTTTGCCGTAAACCTTACCGGTCTGTCCGTTTACCATGAACTGATATACCTTGCCTTTGTACTGGAAGGAAGAAACCCAGATCGGCAGCATCAGGTATTTGTAGGTAATCTTGTTGAATGTACTGTTGATCTTTAAGTCCGTTACGTGATCTGCATTGTGTTCGTGTGTGATTTTTCTTGTAACGCCGCTGTTGATTTTCTTAAAAATCGACTTTTTAGCGGTTTCCCAACCATCTTTTAAACCGATTGTATAGCGTTCTGCGGCAAATCCGGCAACGTATTCGGGCTTGTAAGCCTTATTGTCTGCCGTATCGAAAGGTGCCAGACCGTTGAGAATTGCAGGCTCATGACGATTGGTCGCAAGTACAAGCTCATCATCAAAGTCTTCACGGTAAATACCGGAGGTGCGATACCAGTCCGTTACGGTTTCCGTATGTGTCTGTCCGTTGGAATCCTTTCTGGTTACGGTACGGTCTTTTCCGTATTTTCCTTTATAGGAAGATACCGTGGAAGTATCAAAGGTCCAGTAGGGCAGATAAATTCCGGTAAAGGCTTCCGGTTTTGCGGATTCCTTTGCCAGCTTCGGACAGAAGAATTTTTTCTTAATCCATCTTTTAAAATTATCGCCTGCGACTTCGTTGGTAATTTTAAAGGGAACGACACCGCCGGGGGCCAGGGTTTTCTCACCGGCAGCCTCCATTACCTGATTGGATCCGCAGTAAGGACATTCACTGGATACCGCAAGCGCATCGTAAATCGTTTCGGCGCCGCAGCTTTTGCAGACAACCGCTTTTTTCTCTGCACCCCAGTTGCAGTTGGTTTCTTTGTTTTCCGCGCTTAAGAAATCAAGCTCCACAGCAGAAGCGGGAGCATTGTCCGCCTGCGGAATGACTTCCTGATAATCACAGTAAGGGCAGTGAAGCTTTCCGGATTCCGGATCAAAATCCATGGTTCCGCCGCAGTTGGGACACTTGCGGTCGGTTTCCGTTAAGGTTTCGCTTCCGGCAATATTGACACCGTTTTCATCGGTCCTGGTGCCGTCTTCGTTCACATTAATATTCTCGTCAGCCATTCTTTTCTCCTCATTTATCTTTTATTTGGCTGCAATTTTTCATATACCGTTTCAATTGCTACGGTTTTTAAAAAATTGCTTCCGTGCATAACAACAGCCCGACAATATCCTGCCGGGCTGTCAATTTCTTTTCTTTCTTCGCGAAGCCCGCTGTAAGTTACTTCGTGAAACGGAATTTATTTATTGGTTACGTCGTTGTCATCAAAGATGTCACCGCATTCCGGACAGAATTTCGGAGGATTGGTAGGATCTTCCGGTTCCCATCCGCACTTGTCGCACTTGTAAAGAGGTGCGCCGGCAGGTCTCTTGGTTCCGCAGTTCTGGCAGAAGTTTCCTTTGTTTACGGTACCGCAGCTGCAGGTCCATCCTTCAACGGGTGCGGGTTTTGCTTCGCCGCAGTTCTGGCAGAATTTTCCGGTGTTAACGGTTCCGCACTTGCAGGTCCAGGAATCAGCGGCGGGTGCTGCAGCTGCCTGTGCCTGGGGCTGTGCAGCTGCCTGAGCTGCATTTTGCTGCTGTGCCATTGCAAAGAGATTGGAGGTATTGTTTCCGCCGGTCATCTGTGCCATGTTCATTCCTGCGAATGCCATCATAGGTCCTGCCTGCTCGTTTGCTGCTGCAGCTTCCATAGCATTTGCGGTAGCAGTGGTCATTCTTGCAGCTGCCATGTTTACATTGGTGTAAACAGCAGTATCCTGGAACTGTTTGATTCTCTTCTCGTCCTCTTCGGTGGCCTTGATGGAATCGAAGGTAATATCAACGACCTGAATACCACGAAGCTCGCCCCACTTCTTTGCAAGCTTCTGGTTGATTAAATCAACTAAGATATCGGTCTTTGTTGTAATTGCGCTGTAACGGATACCTACGCCGTAATCGGAAAGAGATCCGATAGCAGGCTGAAGAGCGGTCATAAAGTCGGACTTCATAATGCTCTGAAGATCTTTCTTGGTGAAGGTTGCTCCGGCGAATGCAGATGCGATGGAGTTGTAGAATCGAATCGGATCCGCAATCTTGAAGGTATATTCACCTCTTGCCATTAAGTTAATGTCGCCCTGGAAACCGGTTACCTGGTCGTGAATGAAGAACGGAATCGTGGAAGCGGTACCCCAAAGGTTCTGACGAATTTCAAGAGTATTGATGTAATAAACTCTCTGTTCTCTCGGGGTCTCACCACCGAAGGAAATACGTCTTCCGAGTTCCTGGAAGGAATGAAGAAGATTCTCACCTAAGTTTCCATAGAAAATGGATGATTCCGTATCGGATTCAAAACGATATTCACCGGGTTCTGCAGCTAAGTTGGTAACTTTACCATTGTCTACCGTAACTGCGCACTGTCCGGCATTTACAACAATTAAGGAACCGTTCGAAATGATGTTGTCCTGTCCCTTATTGATTCCTTTTTTGTCTCTCTTGATGCCTCGTGCGGCAAGAACACCGTTTTCCATGGTGTCGCATACGAAGTACTCAAGATATTGGTCTTTGGCAACTCCTGCAATACTTGAAAATGCATTGGTGCCGATGTTCTTGGTTGCATCACCTACTGCCTGTTTTGCAATTCCAAAAGCTTCTTTAATTAATCCCATTTGAAATTCCTCCTACTGATAATTAATTGTTTCGGGAGACGTTTCATATCTTCAAAACAAACCCGAACCTACGCTTTTTAGTATACTATTTCAAAGCAAAAAAATCTACAAAGATTTCGTATCTTTCATATTTTGTACGAATTGGGCAGGGCATTTTGCAGCAGATGCATGAAAATGGAAAATAACACGGATTCTTTTGGGCAGAACTTATGCGAAACTTGAATATCAGAGCAAAAATTGGTAAAATAAACTTATCTATGGGCATATCGTCCGTAATTAGTATTCAGAACCGGAGGATGCAGGTTTGAAAATCGTTATGCTGGAACGGAATAATGTCGGTTCGGATTTTGAAATGCCGGATTTCGGACGGTTCGGTGAAGTTGAAATATACGGATACTGCAGACCGGAACAGGTTGCCGAGCGAATCGAAAATGCAGATATCTGTATTTTAAACAAAATGCCCATGAATGAACAGACCATGAAGGATGCGACGAAACTGAAGTTACTCTGCGTTACCGCAACCGGAATGGACAATGTGGATTTGGAATACTGCAAATCAAGGGGCATTGCGGTTCGCAATGTCAGCGGATATTCTACGGAAACGGTGGTACAGCATACCTTTGCGATGCTTCTGTATCTGTATGAAAAATTGCCGTTTTACGACACTTACGTAAAAGACGGAAGCTATAAAGACTGTGCGACATTTACTTTTTTCGGTTTCCCGTTTTCCGATCTTTCCGGGAAAGTATGGGGAATTGCAGGACTCGGCACCATCGGACACAGGGTTGCTGAGGTTGCAAAGGCCTTCGGTTGTGAGGTGATTTATTATTCCACGAGCGGAATAGAACGTAAGGAACCTTATGAAAGAGCGGATTTTGATGATTTTTTAAAACGATGCGATATTATTTCCGTTCATGCACCACTTAATGATCATACCAGAGGGCTCTTTGATTATGCTGCATTTGAAAAGATGAAAAAGACCGCAATTTTTCTGAATCTCGGGAGGGGGCCCATCGTCGTGGAAGCAGACCTCGCCCGGGCACTGAAGGAAAATCAGATTGCCGGTGCGGCATTAGATGTTTTATCTGCGGAACCAATCAAAGAGGAGAACCCGCTGTACGAAATTCGCGAATATAAGAATCTGCTGATTACCCCGCATATTGCGTGGGCGAGCATAGAAGCAAGAAAGCGCCTGATGGAAGGGGTTTATGCGAACGTGGAAGAGTTCGTAAATGGCTTGGAGGGATCCGTAATTTAACAGCAGTTAAAAACAGTTTGAAAAATAGTAAGAATTCATTATAAGGCGACAGTTTCAGGAGGGTATTTATGGCAAAGCAGAAAAACAGTATTTTCGAGGAGTACAAAAAGGAATTTTTGAAGTCCAGAAAGCGTTCCCGCAAAGCAACGTACAAGCTGATGAATGCGGATGCGCAGATTAAAAAGAATATCTACAAATCCGTGACGAAAGCGCCGAAGAGAATCGAGCGTATGATTGCGCTTTTATTTATCGTATTTGTCTTTGTGATTTTCTTTATCAAAGCGAAGGATCCGTCTTTTCTGGAATACAATATTTCGGATGGAAAATAAAACCGAAAAGTGTTACAATTGCTAAGGAATCCGATGTTTGGATTTTTTGAGAAAAATGGTTTTTGAAATGTGTTTTGCCGTGCTAAGAGGGAGGAGAAAAAATGACAAAAAAAGCAACCGATATTTGGGCATACATGGGATGGCCCGGTTTTATTGTGGCATTATGCCAGCCGTGTAAGGATGAATGCAAATTTCACATTAATCAGGCACTTGTATTTAATATCTTTTTTACCGGTCTGAGTCTTATTTCCTGGATCGGCGTGATTCCGTATATCGGATGGCTGCTGGAAGTCTTCGTATTCATGCCTGTTGCAATCTGCTTATTGGTATTCTGGGTTATTGCATTGGTCGGTGCATGTCATCAGGAGGAGAAAAAGGCGCCGCTGATCGGAAGTATCAATATTATGAATCATTAATAATGATTAATGGAGAGAGTATGATGAGCGATTATGTTTCCACCGGCAAAGAGATTTACGATTTTGCAGGGAGACTTTTTCCCATTAACAGAAGTATAACCGGCGAAGGGGTTCGTAAGACCCTTCGCCTTATTCATGATGAATTAAAGAATTGCAATGCACCGGAATTGAAGATTTTTGAAGTGCCGAGCGGCACGGAAGTGTTTGATTGGACGGTTCCGAAAGAATGGAGCATCAAAGAGGGCTATATCGAGAATGAATCCGGTGAGAGAATCATCGATTTTCAGGACAGCTTTCTGCATATTCTCGGCTATTCCGTACCGGTGGACGAATGGGTTGATTTAGAAGAATTAAAGACGCATATCTATGTGCAGGATGATATGCCCGATGCGATTCCCTATGTTACCAGCTACTACAAGGAACGCTATGGATTCTGCATGAGCAAAAATCAAAGAGATGCCCTGAAACCGGGCAGGTATCATATGGTAATTGACAGTTCCTTATTTGACGGAAGTTTAACCTATGGGGAACTGATTCTTCCCGGAGAAAGCGAAAAAGAGGTTCTTGTTTCCACCTACATCTGTCATCCGAATATGGCAAACAATGAGGTTTCCGGTCCGGCTCTTTCCACATTTTTAATAAAATATCTTTCCGCTTTGGAAAAAAGAAAATATACCTATCGTTTCGTTTTTATTCCGGAAACCATCGGCTCGATTACTTATTTAAGCAGGAATTTATCCGTGATGAAGGAACGTACTGTTGCGGGCTTTAATTTAAGCTGCGTCGGTGATGATCGGGATTATTCGATTCTGGAAAGTCGTTACGGCGATTCCTATTCGGACCGGATTCTTACGAATGTGCTTGAATTTAACGGAAAATACACGCGTTACGATTATTCGAAACGCGGCTCCGATGAAAGACAGTATAATGCTCCCGGTGTGGACCTCGGGGTGGTGGTATTTTCCAGAACTCTGTTTACCAGGTATCCGGAATATCATACTTCGGCGGATGATATGAATTTAATTTCTCCGGAAGGTTTTGCGGGAAGTTACAAGGTGATGACGCAGGTAATTGATATCCTGGAACATAATGCGAAATACCGCGTGAAAGTTTTCTGCGAGCCGCAGCTTGGGAAACGCGGATTATATCCGACAATCAGCAAAAAAGGAAGCTATGATGCGATTTTTACACAGCGTGATTTAATCGCATATTCGGATGGTCGAAACGATCTTCTTGACATCAGCGAAAGAATTCATGTGCCGGTTTCGGAGCTGATTCCGATTAAGAATAAACTTGTCGAAAACGATCTTCTAGAGGTATGTGATGAATAAGGAGAAAGAAGCGCGTTATCGCAGCGAATTTCATGAAGCGCTTGACAGCCTCGGAATTAAGTCCGGTGATATTTTATACATCGGGTCCGATATAGCGGGGATTGTGGTCAGTGCCGGCAAAGAATTGGAATTTGACGGCCGAACGGACCGGGATGCATTTTTAAATCTTTTAATCGATGAGCTGCAAAATCATGTCGGCAGAGGGGGAACCTTACTTTTTCCCGTATATTCCTGGAAATTCTGCAGAGGGGAAATTTTTGATTATAAAAAGACGCAGGGCGAGGTCGGAGCGTTCAATAATTATGTTTTGAATAACCGGGAGGATTTTACGAGAACGAAGCATCCGCTTTATTCGCTTATGGTCTGGGGAAAAGATGCAAAGATGCTTTCTGCAATCGACTGTCAGGAGGCATGGGGAGAAGGTTCCGTATTCGCTTATCTGCATAAGAATAATGCTATCGAATTAGATCTTAACGTGGATGCGCTAAGGAGCATGACCTTTAAACATTATGTGGAGCAGTCTGTAAAAGTGCCGTACCGTTATCCAAAGTATTTTTTGGGACAGTATAAGGATGAGAACGGAGTTACGGAGACCAGAGCATATTCGATGTATGTAAGGGATCTGTCCGTGGAACTCAAATCCACGCAGACGACGGAATTTTTTAACAGGTCGGGAGTCGGAAGAAGTGTTACGTTTCACGGCTTACCCATAAATGCGATTGAACTGGGGAAGGCTTATGATGTGATTAAGGACGCACTGCTTCATAAAAACGGTGAAAATATTTATTCTTTTACAAATTATAAAATAGACTGGGAGGATTCGGCTGCCGCAAACCGGTATGAAATCGGTTTTTTAAAGGATAAGCATTTGGCGGTTTTGCCGGAGGGACTTTCATGAAAAACAACGTACTTTGTTATCTCGAAGAATGTGCGGTATCTCATCCTGAGCGTATTGCATTAGGGGATGAATTTCAATCCGTAACCTATCGGGAATATCAGGAAAATGCACAGAAAATCGGAACCTTTCTCGCAAAGCAGTACGGTGTCATAAACCGTCCGGTTGCGGTGGTAATCGACAGAAATATCACATCGATTTATACCTTTCTCGGTGTTGTGTACAGCGGAAATATGTATGTTCCGTTAGATGCCGGTATGCCCCGTGAGAGAATCGGGTTGATGCTTGATACGCTGAAACCCATTGCTATTCTGAATGCAACGGACCTGGATGACCTTCCTTTTGAAAGTATAAAGACGAAAGAGATTCTAAAGGACGGGACGGTGGATTTGCCGGTACTTGAAAGAATCCGGATGAATGTCCTGGATACGGATCCGCTTTATGCGATTTTTACTTCCGGTTCGACGGGAGTTCCCAAAGGTGTCTCGGTATCCCATAAATCGGTCATTGATTTGATTGAGGCATTTCAAGATGCGTTTGCATTTGAAGACGGATGTGTATTCGGTAATCAGGCACCCTTTGATTTTGACGTATCCGTTAAGGACATTTACAATGCACTTTTCTGTGCAGGTACGGTTTCGGTGATTCCGAAAAGGATGTTTACCGCACCGGCGAAGCTGATTGAATATTTATGCTTAGAAAAAATCCAGGTTCTTATCTGGGCAGTTTCCGCACTTCGGATTGTCGCGGATTTTCATACCTTTGACAGCATTAAGATGCTTCCGGATTTAAAGAAGGTGTTCTTTTCCGGAGAAGTTATGCCGGTGAAGTCATTAAATTACTGGCGGGAATTTTTCCCGAATACGGAGTTTGTCAATTTATACGGACCGACCGAGATTACCTGCAACTGCTCGTATTACGTGGTTGATAAAAAATTTGCACCGGATGAAAAAATCCCTGCCGGAAAGCCGTTTATCAATACGCGGATGTTTTTGCTGAATGAGAAAAACGAAATCATTACGGATAAAAATACCATCGGTGAAATCTGCGTGGCAGGAAGCTGTCTGTCACTCGGATATTGGAACAACAAAGAAAAGACGGAAGAATGCTTTGTCCCGGTTCCGGGAATTTCGGAATATCCGTCCCGGATGTATAAAACCGGTGATCTGGGATTTTATGATGAGGAGATGAATTTTGTATTTGTCTCGCGGAAAGACTATCAGATTAAGCACATGGGACACCGGATTGAACTTGGGGAAATTGAGGTATCACTGAATGCGATTTCCTTTATCGGAGCGGCGGTATGCATTTACGATGACATAAAAGAAAAAATCGTATGTTTCTACCAGGCTGAAGAAGACTGCAAAAAGGAAATCGTGAAGGAACTCTCAGGGAAGCTTCCGAAGTACATGTGGCCGAATGTATACGAACGACGTGAGGTTCTGCCGCTTAACAAAAACGGTAAAATTGACAGGGTTAAGTTAAAAAAGGATTGGTGTGAAGGCAATGGATGAATTACTTGAACTTTTGGAAGAAATCAGACCCGATATCGACTTTGAAAATACGGATCTTTTAGTAGACGGAAACGTTTTGGATTCGTTTGATGTGATCAGTATTGTTGAAGAAATCAACAGCCGGTTCGGAATTTCACTGGATGTTGCGGATATTGTACCGGAAAATTTTAATTCTCTTGAAGCAATGGAGAAGCTTATTAAAAAATATACGTAAATATACTGTTTGCGGGATTTGTCAATTTCAGAAAATAAGGGATTACGGATAAAAATATGATCTTAAGTATTATAGTTCCCGTTTACAATATGAATCATGACGGTAATTTGCAGTTCTGTCTGGATTCCCTTGTAAATCAGACGATAAAGGATTATGAAATCATTGCGGTGGATGATGCATCCACCGATGATTCGCTTGCCCTTTTGCGGGAATATGAAGCAAAATATCCATCCCTTTTTCACGTGATTACCTATCCTGACAACCGGCATCAGGGCGGTGCAAAGAATGAAGGCATCCGCTCAGCAAAGGGAGATTGGATTGGTTTTGTCGATTCCGATGACTGGGTGGCGCCGGATGCTTATGAAAAGCTTCTGAAAAAAGCAGAGGAAACGGGTGCGGATTTGGTCGGCTGCACTTACAGCATTGTAAATTCCCATACCTTTGAGGTGGGAGAGGTGATTCCCAATAATACTGCGGATCAGACCGGAATTCTGGATGAGGAAACCAAAAAGAAACTGCTGCTTCATCCGGGCAGCATGGTAATAAAAATCTATCGATTCCAGGTGATCCGGGAGAATCATCTGGATTTTCCGGAAGGGATTTTTTATGAAGATAACTGTGCATCCAGAGTGTGGATGGCATATTTTTCCCGTTTCGAATATCTCGACGAACCCCTTTATTACTATTATCAGCACGATTCCTCCACGGTGCATACGATTACCGAAAAGCGGTGTTTAGACCGCATGAAGGCAATGGACATTATGGTAGAGGAGTTTAAAAGCCGCGGACTGTTTGATACCTATCGCGATGAGATCGAATGTGCGTATACGGAGCTGTATTTCAGAATCACGCTTTTCAGCTATATGATCGGCTGTAAGAAAAAGCATATGGGATTTGTAAGACAGTTAAAGAAGGGGCTTTTACGAAATTTTCCGGAGTATAAGCAGAATAAATATTATAATGTGCCGGATGAGGAAGAAAACAGAATGGTCAATCTGTGCATGAAATCGGTGCCCGCATTTTATATTTATTATTCCCTGCTTTGGAAGGTCAGAAGACTGAAGGCTAAGAAGAATAAGGGTTAAGAGGAATATGGGTGAAAAAGTGCCTGCCTTGAAAAAAAAGAAAAAATCTGATAAAATATAAAGGTTATTGCGCGATTATAGATACAAAAGATACGAAAAAGCAGTAAGAGGAGCAGTCAGAAATGAAGATTGTCGACAAGGTATTCGGAACACACAGTGAGAGAGAATTAAAAAGAATCACTCCGATTGTAGATAAAATCGAGTCCTTAAAGCCCACGATGGAGGCATTAAGCGATGAGGAGCTTCGGGCAAAGACGGAAGAATTCAAGAATCGTCTGGCAAAAGGGGAAACCAAGGATGATATCCTTCCGGAAGCATTCGCGGTAGTAAGGGAAGCAGGAAAACGTGTTCTTGGAATGGAGCACTACAGAGTACAGTTAATCGGTGGAATCATCCTTCATCAGGGACGTATCGCGGAAATGAAAACCGGTGAAGGTAAAACGCTTGTATCCACGCTTCCGGCATATTTAAATGCATTGGACGGCGAAGGTGTTCACATCGTTACCGTAAACGACTATCTTGCAAAGCGTGATGCGGAGTGGATGGGTGCAATTCATGAATTTTTAGGCTTAAAGGTCGGTGTGGTATTAAATTCCATGGATTCCGAGGAACGAAGAGAAGCCTATAAATGCGATATTACCTATGTTACCAATAATGAGCTCGGATTCGATTATCTGCGTGACAACATGGTAATTTATAAGGAACAGCTGGTGCTTCGCAAACTGAATTATGCCATCGTCGATGAGGTGGACTCCGTATTAATCGATGAAGCCAGAACACCGCTTATTATTTCCGGTCAGTCCGGCAAATCCACGAAGCTTTATGAGATGTGCGACATTCTTGCAAAGCAGATGGTTCGCGGTAAGGATCAGGAAGAAATGTCCAAGCTTGACCTGATTATGGGTGAAGAGCAGGAAGAGACCGGAGATTTCATTGTAAATGAAAAAGACAAAGTGGTTAACTTAACCGCACAGGGTGTCAGCAAGGTTGAGAAATTTTTCCAGATTCAGAACTTAGCGGATCCCGAAAATTTAGAGATTCAGCATAATATCATCCTTGCACTTCGTGCACATAACTTAATGTTTAAAGATCAGGATTACGTTGTAAAAGATGATCAGGTAGTCATCGTAGACAGTTTTACCGGACGTCTGATGCCGGGACGCCGTTATTCCGACGGTCTTCACCAGGCAATCGAAGCAAAGGAACACGTAAAGGTAAAAAGAGAGAGTAAGACCCTTGCAACCATTACCTTCCAGAACTTCTTTAATAAATTCGAAAAGAAGGCCGGCATGACCGGTACTGCATTGACGGAAGAAAAAGAATTCCGTGAGATTTATGGAATGGACGTAATCGAGATTCCGACCAACCGTCCCGTAATCCGTATTGACCATCCGGATGCCGTTTATAAAACCAAAGAAGGAAAGCTTCATGCAATCTGTGATGCGGTGGAAATCGCGCATGCGAAGGGACAGCCGGTTTTGGTAGGTACCATTACCATTGAGGCTTCCGAGGAATTAAGCCGCCGGCTTACAAAACGTGGTATTCATCATAAGGTCTTAAATGCGAAGTTCCATGAAATGGAAGCGGAAATCGTTGCCGATGCAGGTCAGCACGGAGCCGTTACAATTGCAACCAACATGGCAGGTCGTGGTACCGATATTAAGCTGGACGACGAAGCAAAGGCAGCAGGCGGTCTTATGATTGTCGGTACCGAGCGTCACGAATCCAGAAGAATTGATAACCAGTTAAGAGGTCGTTCCGGACGTCAGGGAGACCCGGGTGAATCCAAATTCTATATTTCCCTGGAAGATGATTTGATGCGTCTGTTCGGTTCCGAACGACTGATGAGCGTATTTAATTCTCTCGGTGTTCCGGAGGATCAGGAAATTCAGCATAAGCTTCTTTCCAACGCGATTGAAACGGCGCAGAAGAAGATTGAAAATAATAACTTCGGTATCCGTAAAAACCTCCTTGATTACGATCAGGTTATGAACGATCAAAGAGAGATAATTTATGCGGAAAGACTTCGCGTTTTGAACGGGGAATCCATGCGTGACGTTATCTATAAGATGATTAACGACATTGTGGAGAATTCGGTTAATACGGTAATCGGAGAAGAGTCCTCTCCGGAGAACTGGGATATGAAGGAATTAAATAATCTCCTTCTTCCGATTATTCCGCTTGAACCCATTACATTGGAACGGCTGGAGAAGAAAAAGAAGCCGGGCGTTATTCAGCAGCTGAAGGAAGAAGCAACAAAGCTTTATGAGGAAAAAGAAGCACAGTTCCCGCAGGCTGAACAGATCCGTGAAGTGGAACGTGTCGTACTTCTTCGATCCATTGACGGAAAATGGATGAATCATATCGATGACATGGATCAGTTAAAGCAGGGAATCGGTATGGTTGCTTACGGACAGAAAGACCCGGTTGTTGAATATAAAATGGCAGGCTACGATATGTTTGATGCCATGACGGAAAGCATTAAGGAAGATACGGTCCGTTTGCTGATGCATATTAAGGTGGAACAGAAGATTGAGCGTGAACAGGTTGCAAAGGTAACCGGCACGAACAAGGATGATACGGTTCAGAAGGGACCGAAGAGAAGAGAAGCGGATAAGATTTATCCGAATGATCCGTGTCCCTGCGGAAGCGGCAAGAAGTATAAAAACTGCTGCGGAAGACAGTAATGGAGTATAACAGGGCATGATCGTTGAGCTGGATGCAATTAAAACGGAATTATTAAGCTATGAAACACCTTTAAAAGAGGTGCGGGATTCTCTTGACCTTGCAAACAAAGAAGAAAGAGTCAAGGAGCTGGAACGTGAAATGCAGGAGCCGACATTCTGGGATAATCCGGATAAGGCGAATGCAAAGACACGTGAATTAAAATCCCTGAAAGATGATATCGAAACCTGCGGGCGTTTAACTTCAGCGGTTTCGGATATCCAGGACTTAATTGAAATGGCAAACGAGGAGAATGACGAATCTTTAGTGGAGGATATCAAAAAGGAGTTTGCCGCATTTAAGGATGATTTCGAAAAGATTCGAATTGCCACACTTCTTTCGGAGGAATATGACCGGAACAATGCGATTTTAAGACTGAATGCAGGTGCCGGCGGAACCGAATCCTGTGACTGGGCCAGCATGCTTTACCGTATGTATACCAGATGGGCGGAACGCAAAGGCTTTTCCGTGGAGGTTTTGGATCTGCTTGACGGTGATGAAGCCGGAATCAAATCGGTTTCTTTTCAGGTTAACGGAGAGAATGCATACGGCTATTTAAAAGGGGAAAAGGGAGTTCACAGACTTGTCCGGATTTCCCCGTTTAATGCACAGGGAAAGCGTCAGACATCGTTTGTGTCGTTAGATGTTATGCCGGAAATTGATGATGACGTGGAGCTTGATATCAATCCGGAGGATTTAAAGGTGGATACTTACCGAAGCTCCGGTGCCGGCGGTCAGCATATTAACAAGACTTCCTCTGCGGTGCGTATTACGCATATCCCGACAGGTGTTGTGGTTGCATGTCAGAACGAGCGAAGCCAGTTCCAGAATAAGGATAAGGCGATGCAGATGCTGCGTGCAAAACTGATGATGTTAAAGCAGGAAGCGCATGCCGAGAAATTATCGGATATCCGCGGTGAAATCAAGGAAATCGGATGGGGAAACCAGATCCGTTCCTATGTATTACAGCCGTATACGATGGTAAAGGATTTAAGAACCGGAGAGGAAACCGCAAATGCAGCAGGCGTTTTAGACGGCAACCTGGATAAAATGATTACCGCTTATCTGAAATGGAAGAGTCTTGGCGGAAAACCCGCTGATGTAACGGATATAGACTGATTTTGAAAAACCATGAAATAAAAAGAATTTGCAATAATAAGAAAAGCAGGGAAGACGGTTGTCGACCCTGCTTTTATGATACGATACAGTCGCGGCCCTGATTTTTTCCCTTGTAGAGATTGTCATCCGCTATTTTGATTACGGCATCGATATTTTCCTGACCGGTAAATGTCGCGATGCCGAATGTCATGGACATATGGAAAATACGATTGTCTGAAGTAAAGAAGGCTTCTCTTTTGATATCTTTCGAAGCGGCCTTAATGATTTCATAGGTCTCATCTCTGGCCAGAACAAAGCCCATCAGAAATTCCTCACCGCCCCAGCGGATTACAAATCCCTTCTCATTACAGTGTTTGGAGAGAATCTCGGAAACCTTAACCAAAACGGCATCTCCGACATCGTGTCCGTACTGGTCGTTGGTATTTTTGAAATGATCCAAGTCTCCGATGACAATGGAAAAGACCTCGAAGTTTTTGTGGGAATTCTCCCATAAATCCATCAAATGCTGCCTGCCGGCACGACGGTTATATAGACCGGTCAGAGGATCCGTACCCATCAGGTTTTTGATGGAATTTCCGGCTTTAACGGCATGTCCGGCCAAAGAGGCAATCTCATCATTGCGGCTAAAGGCCAGGGGATGCATCTGCTGCTCGGCAGTCTGTTTGTTGACAAGCTCTTCCATGTAATCGCTGATGTATAAAAGACGCTTTACGATTTTACGCGAGAAAATCATAATCAGAAGGAATGTGATAATTGCGGTAATTAATGTCAGAATCGCAATATCGATATAGAAAATCCGGTTGATTCGGTAAAATTTATTTAAGGACATGGCAGTACCGACCATACCGACTACCTTGTCTTTATTGTAGATGGGAACATAAACACACAGATATCGCTCATTACCGATGATGTTTTTTTCGGTGGAAACAATGTTTCCCTTGAAGACTTCCATAACGATACGGTTATCGGCCAAAACAGTGCCGAGTCTTCGTTTGCCGTTTTCATCAACCATTGTGGTAAGGACACGGTTATTTCCGTAGAATACGCTTAATTCCGCACCAAATGCTTTTTTCTCATTTTCAAGGAAATACATTTCGTCGCTCATTCGGATATCGCCGCAATATAATTCCCCGTTGTTCATGTGATAGATTCCGTTGATATCGGAGAAATGTTCCGAGGCCAGAATTGCTGCACCGCGCAAACAGGAAAGAGTTTCTTCCACAGCGCTTAATCGCAACATAAAAAGACCGATTAATACAAATAAAACTCCCATAATCAGAATCGGAATCAGTGTGATATTGCAAATCTGAAGCCAGAGTTTTTTTCTTCTTTTCGGTTTTTTGTTTTTTTTCTGTTCGGTTTTGAGATTTTCGGATGTTTCTTCCAAACTCATGCAGTGCCCTCAGAATTGTTTTGCTGTTTTTGTGAGATCAGATCCAAATAAAAATGTGCATAACTGCTTTGTATAAACGGGCTGATCCAGATAAAGCCGACGCCGAAGGATATAAATCCCAATACAAAGAAGGGCAGCAGGCTTATGCATAATCCGATATAGCGGAAATAATTTCCCTTCATCAGCCAGAAACTCATTCGGACAGCCTTTGAAAGCGGCATATTCACATAATCCCCGAGTATATAATAAAGTGGCATAAACGGAATGGAAATCAGATAGGAAGCAACTGTTCCAACTGCCACCATGGATAATGCAATTGCTGCATTTTTTGCATTATCCGGTGTATATTCCAAAGAAATCGGTACAAATACGGAATAAACAAATCCGGGAAGGGTGCAAAGAAACGGAATACCCTGCAGGATTAAAGATGCTTTCAATACCCGGTCCGGACCTTTTCGGAAGGCGGAAAAAAGAGAAAGAATGCTTGCTTCTTTTTCTTCGCTAAGCAGAGTAAAATAGCGGATTCTTCCGGCAACGAAAAGCCCCAGCATGATATTCACCAAAAGTGAAGTGAATTTCAAAAGGATTTGTGCCCATAACGCATCGGAAAGTAACATGGTACTGAAACAGCCGCTGATTCCGAATTTTATTGCAAAATATATTAATGTGACAACGACCGGGGCGTAGGGATTATTTAAAACGGTTTCCCTGGCATACCCGCGTATGTTGCGAAGAGGTGTGGAATTTAACTGATTCATTGAAGTGTACCTCCCGCATTTGAAACGGAATTCTGAAGCTGCTGCATATATTCGTTAAAGCTCATTCCGTAGAGCTGTTCCGACACCGTATCAAACTGGCGATGCATTATTGTATCATGGGAAACGGAATAAACGATATAGCCGCAGAAAATCAGATTAATAATCAGAATCAGAGAGGATAAAAGAATCGTTAACCGGTTGTACCAGTCATTTTTCGCCCGTTTGCCTTTTGCCAGATATGCAAAGAAGATGCTGAGTGAAGCAAAGAAAAAGGGAAAAATGATTGTTTGGAATAAAAGGGAAATCAAGGACGCAAAAAAGAACATGGTACCCATGCGGGTAGCACGATAATGGGAAAAATTTTTCAGGATTGTATCTTCCTGTTTGTTACCAGGCGTCCCGTAATCCATTTCAACTATCTCCGATACTGATTTTTCGCTGTCTACAAAAGAATATTATAGCATATTGTATCGAAATTTGGTATAGTGGTTAACATGGAATCGACAGAAAACACAAATTCAGAAAACAGTACAGTAGAAAACACGATAGAAACTACCGATCAGGATATCGTCAGCGTTGACGGGCAGAAGAAAAACGGAAGAGTAAAAGAAGTATTAGGAAGTTTTCTTTTGCTGATTACCGCCCTGATCTGGGGATTTGCTTTTGTTGCCCAAAGTAAGGGAATGGAAAGTGTCGGTCCGTTTACCTTTAACTCGATTCGTTCCTTTGTCGGTGCGGTCGCACTGCTTCCTGTTCTGATTATCAACCGGTCAAGGATTTTTCGGGTATATGCAAAGGGTGATGTGGAAATTACCGATCCGAAAAAGAAAAGACTGGTAATTATTTCGGGAATTGTCGCAATCGGCATTATCTTTTTTCTTGCCACTACCTCCCAGCAGATTGGAATCGGACTTACGGACAGTGTCGGAAAAGCCGGCTTTATCACGGCGCTTTATATTGTGCTTGTTCCCGTGGCGGGGATTTTTTTAAAGAAACGTCCCGGTATTATTGTGATCATTTGTGTAATTGTATCTGCAATCGGTCTTTATTTGCTCTGCATTCCGAAAGGCAGCAGCTTTACGATTAATTCCGGTGATATACTGCTGATTGCGTGTGCATTTTTGTTTACGGCACATATTATGCTGGTTGATTTCTTTTCCCCGAAGATGAACGGTGTATTGATTGCATTTTGCCAGCTGATAGCGGTAGGAGTCCTTTGCGGAATCGGAATGCTGATATTTGAAAAACCAACGGCAGGCGAAATCAAAGAGGCTCTTTTGCCGATTCTTTATGCAGGTGTATTATCAAGCGGTGTGGGGTATACGTTCCAGATTCTCGGACAGAAATATGTAGAGCCGACCAGGGCTTCGTTAATCATGTGTTTGGAGTCTGTTTTTTCCGTTCTGGGCGGATGGCTGATTCTTCATCAGTCGCTGTCCCTGCGGGAGACCATCGGCTGCATCATTATGTTTATTGCCATTATTGTCTGTCAGACATTAGGGAATAAAACGGCTCCCTCGTCCGGAGACAATTCTTAGAAGATTTTTTCCTTCTGTCAGACCGGCTTTTAAGACCGTGCCGTCGCTCATCGTGACGGTGCGGTTTTTTATTCCGGTTACATGATTGATATTGATGATTGTCTTGCCGGCTATAATTAAGAATACGTCAAATGGCGCAAGGATACGGGCGATGTCGGAAATATCTCCAAGCTGATTAACCGTGGTGCCGTCCGAGAGATGAACGCATACGGCGTGATCTGCCAAAACAGAAAACAGAATCTGATCCGGAAGGACATAGCGGACCGTCTTTTCATCGCGAAGTTCCACGGTCTCCGGTTTGGATGCGCATATTTCAACGGCGCGGTCGAGAAGCTCGGAGAGGCTGGATTTTTTTATGGGTTTTTCCAGGAAAAAAATCGATTCCGGGGGATTCGGATAGGCCCGGTAATCAATGCTTGAGATAAGAAGAACAATCGGAGAAGTAACGCCGATGGTACGCAATTTTACAGCTGTTTCCATTCCGTTGGGGGAAGAGGCGGTCATATCGATGAAGAATAAATCGTATTTCATCGGTGCTGTCAGTAAGGCATTCACATTTCCGAACGAGTCGACAAATAGGTTTCCGCTTTTGTTAATTCTTTCGGCGGATTCTCTGTCTAAAAGGCGTTCCGTCTGCTTCCGGTCCGCAATGTTGTCGTCGCAAACAGCAATATGCATGTCCCCTCCCGTTATTGGAAAAATGTAATATCAAAAATAAAATAAATTGCCACAACAAGTGCAATCTGAAGCACTAAAATAACCGGCATGCCGATGGTAAAGGAGAGATGTTTCGTTTTATGTCGAAACGTGTACATCCCGATGATGGAGCCGATGGATCCGCCGAAGACAGCCACAAAAAAGAGGGCTGCCTCCGGAATGCGGAATTCATGTCTTTTGGCTTTCAGCTTATCAATTCCCATCATGGCAAAGCCGGTTATATTCATAATTCCAAGGTAAATTAATATATATTGCAGGACTTTCATGAGTCATTCCTTCTTCAGTTATAATCTGTTTTTTATTATAACAGATTCTCTGAAAACGGGGAATGATTACTGTCCTTTCTTTTCAACCTCGAGCATCTTCATGGCGCGAACCTTTGTGGAAAGTCCGAAGAGGTTGATGAAGCCGTCCGCATCGTGATGATCGTATAAATCACCGGTGGTAAAGGAAGCGAGGCTTTCATTGTATAAGGAATAAGGAGAAGTGGTGCCGGCTTTGATGATATTGCCTTTGTAGAGCTTGAATTTTACTTCACCCGTTACGTATTCCTGTGTGGAAGTAATGAAAGCACGGATTGCTTCGCAAAGCGGAGTGAACCATTTTCCTTCATAAACTACCTGCGCAAGAAGTGCACCCATCTCGGCTTTGGTACGATAGCAGTCGCGGTCCAGAATCAGCTCTTCAAGCTGCTGATGTGCTTCGTAAAGAATGGTTCCGCCCGGTGTTTCGTATACGCCACGGGATTTCATGCAGACTACACGGTTCTCCACGATGTCGATGATACCGATTCCGTGCTTTCCGCC
>CACZRH010000008.1 GCA_902783455.1 uncultured Lachnospiraceae bacterium
ACCAAAAGGAAAACAAACGGCAAAAGCGAAATCGAAAAATTATTCCCGGAAATCAAATGATCCGCCACTCCCAGATTCGAAATCGGGCCGAATGAATTTCCCGACAGAATATTCAATTCGGAAAAAAAGCGAAAAGAAGTCAGAAAATAAAGAAGCAGCAAAATTGTCGGAACCAGCTGTATCATAATCCGATACATTTTGTAATCTTTCCCGTTTCTTTTTTGTAAAGCACACTCTTTGCGCTGAACATTTTTTGCTTCATAAAAAAGAAAAAGAAAAAGAATATTCGAAATAAAAGAAAACAGAATCAGATCAACCGCCACGCCTTTGATTGACCACACAATGGAAAAAATAATTCCAAACAATATTTCCATCGGTTCCAAAAACAGATACGAAAGAATTTCAAAAAACATTTTATTCCAATCTCTCCCGGATTATGATATTTCAAAAAGTAATATAAGTCTTATGAAAGAAAAAAGCCCAAGGTTTTTCAACCTTGGGCCCCTTAGTCATAATTCTAAATCTTAGTCTGCTTATCTATAGATTAGTCAACATAGATTTCGGAACCGGACTTAGCATCTGCATGAGAACCATCAATCTTTACATGAACTGCGTTGGAACCAGCGATGATAACGGTGATATCGGAAGCACCTTTGGATTTAAGTTTGCTCTTTACAGAACTAAGGTTGGATTTGTCAACGCCTAAAGTCTCAGCAACGGAATCCTGGAAAGATCCACCTAAGTTAAGAGAATCCAACTTAGCGGAGGTGTTCTTGAAGCTGTATCCTGAAGAAGTGATAACAGCGGGATCCATGATAGCGGTGGTAACTGCACTCTTAACAGTATCAGCAAGCTGGGTATCGGAAGAAACGTTTGTCTTCTCGATGTACTTAATGAGCTGAGGTGCCATAACACCAACTAAGATTGCCATAATAGCGATAACGATGATAAGTTCTACTAATGAAAAACCTTTGTTATTCTTCATTTGATTTTCTCTCCTTTTTGTTTGTGTTTTTTGTGACATTTGTTTGTGACATTTCTGTAAACAGAGTATAACATTATTATTCACAAAATGTCCATAATTTTAAAAAAACCGTTTTTCTTTTGTGCTTTTTGACGAAGAAGCAATCCGTTTATTGTTGGTTTTTACTTTTTTGTGTTTATTTCATGTCTGATTATTGTTATTCATGCATACATGAATTCAAATTGAATTCAAACCATGAATGCAAACCATGAATTCAAACGTCAGGTTTTTATAATATGCAGGTTGGATCATCAACTGCTGCTGATCGAGCAGTGAAGAATTTATTCGCACCCTACTCGCGCGCAGGGCTGAAAACATTACGCAGCAACCCTGGCAATCGAACCGGGAAGAATTCATTCGCACCCGGTTCGCCGCTCCGCCCGCATGCTTTGAAGAAGCAAATTACCATATGCGGGCGTGTGCATAAAAGAAGATGGGACACAGATTCTGCGTCCCATCTTCTTATGTATGTTTGAATAATTTGGTTTTTGAATTAACCTGCCAAACTTTCGTACAGTGAAAACATAGGAGAAAGCATTGCAATTACAAGGAAACCTACGATAACAGCCATTACGATAATAATTGCCGGTTCCATCAATGCCATCATGGATTCGGTTGCTGCCTGAACATCGTCTTCATAATATCCTGCAACGTTTTCAAGCATCTGTTCAATATTTCCTGTTTCCTCACCGATTGAAATCATGTGGATAATCATAGGTGGGAACAAACCGCAGGTCTTTAACGGTCTTGAAAGGGCAACGCCTCGCGTAACCTGATCCTTGGCATCCTTCATCGCCTGTTTATACATTTCATTATCCATACTTCGGGCGGTAATGTCCAAAGCGTCAACCATCGGAACACCGGCGCCGAGAAGTGTACAAAGAGTACGTCCGAGTTTTGCACAGGCGGATTTCATCTGGATAGGTCCGAGAACAGGAATACGAAGTTTTAATCTGTCAATCAGTTCCTTACCGTTCTGGGTAGCATAGAAAGCTTTATAACCTGCAAAAATCGCAGCTACGGCAATCGCTATTGCCCACCAGTAATGAACAAAGAAATTGGAAATTCCGATCAATGCTTTGGTAATTGCAGGAAGCTCACCACCGATTTCCGCAAACATACCCTCGAACTTAGGGATAACGAAAAGCATCATCGCACAGATTACACCAATCATAACGACAATCAATACAATCGGGTAAATCATGGCTTTCTTAACTGCCGATTCCAGTTTCGCATCTTTTTCGAACTGGGTTGCCATACGACTGAATGCTACATCCAGGGAACCGGATGCCTCACCTGCTTCAACCATGTTACAAAGCATCGGAGGAAATACTCCGCCACGCTTTCTCATTGCAATCGCAAGCGTATCACCCTTGGAAATATCGGAATGGGTCTGCTGAATTGCATTCTTAAGTGCAGCATTCTGCGTCTGGTCTCCCAACATACCGAACGCATCTACGATAGATACACCGGCCTGAACGATACTGGTAAACTGACGGCAGAAAACCGCAAAGTCTCTGGTTTTTACCTTCTGTCCAAAGCTTAGCATTCCGCCCAGTCCCTTGAGACCGCCACCGGCTTCAATCTTGGAAACGGTATATCCTTCCGCTTTTAGGTTTGCTACAGCTACTTCTTTGGATTTTGCTTCCATCTTTCCTGATTTCTTTTTTCCATCAGGAGTAATGACTGTGTATACAAATTGAGCCATACTTTCCTTTCCCACCTTTACTGTTATTCTTTTAATAATTATTTATGCCAAGACCTTTCGGCCTGAACAATCAGATTTTAAGCACCGTGCTGTTCTGCTTCAACGGTTTCATCCATATCATATGCTACACGTACCATTTCTTCAATGGATGTTTTGCCTTCGATAACATTTCTCGCACCTGCCATACGAAGCGTATTCATGCCTTCCGAAACTGCCACTCTCTGAATATCGTCTGCAGTAAATGTTTCATGCAGGGTTCTTCTGATCTTGGAAGTAATCGGCATGATTTCATAGATAGCGACACGGCCTCTGTATCCCTTATTGCACTGCTCGCAGCCAACCGGATCATAAACCGTAATATCTTTTTGCATATCTTCTTCACTTAACTGAAGCATCTTCTTTTCCACATCCGTTGCAAGCCTCGGAGACTTGCAGTTGTTGCAGAGACGTCTTACAAGACGCTGTGCGATGATACCTACAACCGCATCACCAATCAGATAAGGTTCTACACCCATGTCGACCAAACGGGTAACGGAAGCCGATGTGGAGTTGGTATGCAGTGTCGAGATAACCAAGTGACCGGTAATGGATGCCTGTACCGCAATCTGTGCTGTCTCACCGTCACGAATCTCACCGATCATGATAATGTCAGGGTCCTGACGCAAAATGGAACGAAGTGCGGAGGCGAAGGTCAACTCTGCTTTTACATTAACCTGCACCTGATTAATACCGGGAACATTCGCTTCGACAGGGTCCTCAACCGTAATAATGTTAACCGTTTCTTTATTTAACTCATTCAAAACAGTGTAACAGG
>CACZRH010000009.1 GCA_902783455.1 uncultured Lachnospiraceae bacterium
AAGACATAAAGAGGAAATCGAGGCGGTCACGAATCAGATTAAAGGCCTTTTAAACGGAGCACAGAATGAGATTACGGAAGAACCGGATCTTCCCATAAGACCGCCCGTTCTCTGCGCAGGATGTCCGCACAGGGCAAGCTTCTATGCAGTGAAACAGGCGATGAAAGGAAAGAGAGCTAATTTCTCCGGTGACATCGGATGTTATACGCTCGGAAATGCAATGCCACTTGATATGGTGGATACCTGTCTTTGCATGGGCGCCGGCATTACGATGGCACAGGGACTTCACTGGACAGATTCGGGGGTTGTGATTTTTGCATTCGTCGGGGATTCCACATTCTTTGCATCCGGCATGACGGGAGTTGCAAACGCGGTTTATAACGAGGCAGATTTGATTCTCTGCGTTTTAGATAATTCCACGACGGCCATGACCGGTCATCAGCCTCATCCCGGAACCGGCATTAACATGATGGGGGATGTGGTAAACAAAATCAACATTGAAGCAGTGTTAAAAGGCCTCGGTGTGAAGAAGGTAATGACCGTCAATCCGCTGGATTATGAGGAGGCTGTAAAGGCTGTCAATAAATGCGCGAAGCTGAAAGGCGTTAAGGCAATCATTTTTAAATCACCCTGCATTGCGCTTGAAAAACCGACGGAAAAATGCGTGATTAACGATTCCTGTATCGCTTGTAAAAAATGCATCCGGGAAATCGGATGTCCCGCAATCAGTGTGGCAGACGGAAAGGTAACCATCGATGCTGCGATGTGTACCGGCTGCGGACTTTGTTCCAAGGTTTGTCCTGCAGGTGCGATTGAAAAGGAGGTGCGCTGATGTCTTATAATATTTTACTTTGCGGAGTCGGCGGACAGGGAACGGTACTTGCGTCCAAACTGCTTGCGGCAACAGCAGGTGGAGCGGGGCTTACGGTGCATTCCGCGGAAACCATCGGAATGGCACAAAGGGGCGGTCCTGTAACCAGCCATGTGCGAATCGGGGAGGATGCCTATTCGCCACTAATTCCGAAGGGAAGCGCTGACTTAATTATTGCGTTTGAGCCTGCCGAAGCAGTACGGAATCTCGGATTTTTGAAAAAGAACGGTGCGGTGATTGTAAATGAAGTCTGCATCAAGCCCGTAACCGAATCGCTTCATCCGACGGGATATGACGGAAGCAATATGATTGCGTATTTAAAGAAACGCATTTCCAGACTTGTGGTGGTGAATGCAGAGACACTCTGCAAGCCGCTTGGATCCACGAAATTTTTCAATGTGGCGGTACTGGGCGTTGCACAGGGCGCGGGGCTTTTGGATTTTTCCCGGGGCGAGATTCTGGGAACCGTGGAACAGACCGTGAAGAAAGATTTTGTCGAAGTCAATAAAAAAGCATTCCTTCACGGATGCGAATTCGGTGCAGGCATAAGTGATGTCGGGGAGTTTCCGGTAGCGCCGGTTTTGGAGGAAACAAAGAAGGCGGAAGAGAAGACAGCACCGAAAAAACTGGAAAAGGTTAATCTCGAAGAATACAGTCATAATGCAAAGAAGGATGACAATCAGAAGGAGGCTTTGGCAGAGAGTAAAGTTTCGGCTGTCAAAAAGCCGGCACCGGCCCGCCGTATGACGGAAGAGGAAGCCGGAAGGATTCTGGCAATCCAGAAAGAAATGGCGGAGAAAAAGAAGAAAAAGCTGAAATAAATATATTTGATAAAACAGAAAGTAAGGAGTAAATTCATGAAACCATCAAAAGAACAGTTGGAGCTGATTGACAAGCAGGTAAAGCGCCTTGTGGCGGGAGACAGTTACTACGGAAAAATGTACCGCGAAATGGGCCTTACCGGGATAGCGTCCGAGGAAGATTTTTATAAAATTCCGTTTTCTTCCAAGGAAGATTTGAGGAATGCCTATCCTCTCGGAATTCAGGCAGTGCCGGATGAAGAGGTGGTAAGAATTCACTCCTCCTCCGGAACAACCGGAAAGCCGGTCATCATTCCTTATACCAAAAAGGATGTGGAAGACTGGGCAATTATGTTTGAACGTTGCTATCGCATGGCGGGAATCACCAATAAGGACAGAATTCATATCACGCCGGGTTACGGCCTCTGGACCGCGGGAATCGGATTCCAGGCAGGCTGCGAGCGACTTGGTGCAATGGCAGTTCCGATGGGACCGGGAAATACCGAAAAGCAGATTCAAATGATGATCGATTTGAAATCCACCGTGCTTTGTGCGACATCCTCTTATGCGCTGCTTTTATCCGAAGAGATTAACAGACGCGGACTTCGTGATCAGATTCATTTAAAGAAGGGCGTCATCGGTTCCGAGCGCTGGAGCGATAAGATGCGAGAGACCATTCATAACGGCCTCGGCATCGATTTATATGATATTTACGGACTGACCGAAATTTACGGACCGGGCATTGGAATTAACTGTCCGGGAGAGCGTGCAATGCACTGCTTTGACGATTATCTCTATATCGAAATCATCGACCCCGTTACCGGAGAAAACGTTCCGGACGGAGAAGAAGGAGAAATCGTTATTACTACGCTGGTGAAGGAAGGCGCGCCGCTGCTTCGTTTCAGAACCCATGATATGTCCCGTATCGTTCCGGGTGAATGCAAGTGCGGATGCAAATATCCGAGAATTGACGTGATTAAGGGCAGAAGCGACGATATGTTCAAAATCCATGGCGTCAACATGTTCCCGAGTCAGGTCGAGGAAATGCTTGCCAAGGTGGATGGTGCTACGAGTGAATACAGAGTCACGCTTGCGCATGAAGATGACAAGAACTGTGATGTATTCCTGCTTACCGTGGAAGGCGAAGGAAGAGTCCGTTTCGAAGATATGGCAAAGAACATTGCCTATGTATTCAAAACCTATGTCGGCGTAACACCGAGAGTATCCATTGTTCCGGTCGGAACCCTTCCGAGAAGCGAGAAGAAGACGAAGAGAGTAACCGATTACAGAAATCAGGAGTAACAGGGATTGAGTAATTCGTGCCGGATAAATGTTTAGATGGAAAAATGTTAGAGCGCAATAATTATTTGGATGTGAAATATTTTTAATTGAAAATAGTATTTGGATGGCAAAAAAGGAAGTTGCATGAAAAGGAAAAAATTAGCGGCAGCAGGACTCGCGGTTCTGCTTGCGGGAACCCTGATTTGTTCGGGGTGTAAAGGAAGTAACAATAAAGGACCGGAGCCGGTTGATTTAAACGAAGTAACGAGCGTGGAACAGGTCTCTGAACAGGAAAGCGAAATCGATTTATCCGATGCGGTGAAACTGGATCCTGACGGAAACGTAAAAACTTCAGAAGAAAAATCGGAAAAGGAATCCGAAAAAACAGACAAGACAAAAATTATCGTAGAGGATAAAACAAGCGAGCAGACAAAGCCTGCAGAGAAAAATACTTCGAAGACTCCGGTTGAGATTCACGGTGCGTTGAAAGTAAAGGGCAATCAGATTGTGGATGCTTCCGGAAAGAACTTCCAAATTTGCGGTGTTTCCACGCATGGTCTCGGATGGTTCCCTCAGTATGTCAATAAGAATGCAATGGTTTCCCTGCGGGATGATTTCGGAGCGAATACCATAAGACTTGCGATGTATACCGCGGAAGGCGCAGGATACTGCACGGGCGGTGACAGGAACAAGTTAAAGAATCTTGTGACAAGCGGCGTGGATTTTGCTACCAACGCGGGAATGTATGCGATTATCGACTGGCACATTCTGCACGATTTAGATCCGAATGTATATAAGGATGATGCAAAAGCATTTTTCGATGAGATGTCGAAAAAATATGCCGGCAATAACAATGTTCTTTACGAAATCTGCAACGAACCGAACGGAGGTACTTCCTGGGCGCAGGTAAAATCCTATGCGGAAGAAATCATTCCTGTAATTCGCGCAAATGATAAGGATGCAATTATTATTGTCGGGACGCCGACCTGGTCGCAGGATGTGGATGAAGCAATCAAGGATCCGATTAAAAGCGATGCGAATATCGTTTATGCGGTTCATTTTTACGCAGACACCCATAAGGATAATATCCGCAACAAGGTAAAAGCCGCGGAAGATGCGGGTTATCCGGTTCTGATTTCGGAATTTTCCATCTGTGATGCATCCGGAAACGGGAACAACAATGTGGCCGAAGCAAACACTTGGATCAAACTTTTGGACCAGTACGGAATCGGTTTTGTGGCATGGAATTTGTCCAATAAAAATGAATCCTCATCATTAATCGCACCGTATTGTCAGAAGACCTCCGGATGGAGTTATGATGATTTGTCCCAGTCCGGAAAGTGGCTGGTTGGAACATTTGATACGCACTCCGATCAGGGATCGCGACTTGCAAAAGGACAGGCGCCGATTGCACCCGCCGGAAATGACGGAAATCAAACTACGGATGTAGGACAAAATCAGGGAAATCAGAATCCTGCACCGGTGAATGTAACGGCAAGCGGATCCGGCGCAGACTTAAAAGTAACTTTATCTGCGACGAATTCCTGGCAGGAAGGAAGTGATACCTGTGTTCAGTACGGCGTGTATGTGGAGAATACCGGCGGTGCTGCGAAGAGCGGATGGAGCTTTACAGTGGATTTTGGAATGCCCGTGACAGTCGGAAATATCTGGGGCGGACAGGCAAGCGTATCCGGTAATACGGTTACGGTAACACCGGAAAGTTATAACCAAACCGTGGATGCGGGAAAGATTCTTTCCGATGTGGGAATGATTGTAAAATCAGCCGGCGCACCCGGAAGTATCAGTATTAAGGTGAATTAAACCGCTTTGTGAATCACTTTTTAAAGATAACGAACTACAATTAATAGGTAGAATATAAAACAGGAAACAAAAAATAAAAAATTGAACGAATAATATTCGAAACAGGAAAGGAACAGTTTATGAAAATTCTTGTCAGCGGCGGAACCGGATATATCGGTTCGCATACATGTGTGGAATTGATTGAGGCAGGACATGAGGTTGTGATTTTTGATAACCTCTACAATTCAAAGGAAGAGGCTTTGGATAAAATCAAAGAAATTACGGGTGTCAGACCGAAATTTTACAAAGCTGACATGACCGTGAAAGAAGAGCTTCGTCCGATTTTTGAGGAAAATAAATTTGATGCGGTAATTCATTTTGCAGGGTTAAAAGCAGTCGGGGAATCCGTTGCAAAGCCGCTTGAATACTATAAGAATAACCTGGGCGGAACGTTCAATCTCTGTGATTTCATGAAGGAATACGGATGCAAGCGGATTATCTTTTCTTCCTCCGCAACGGTTTACGGGGTTCCCAAAACGGTTCCGATTACCGAGGAATTCCCGCTTTCCGCAACCAATCCTTACGGCAGAACGAAGCTGATGCTGGAAGAGATTTTAACGGACCTTACCGTATCCGATCCCGAGTGGAGTGTGGTACTGCTTCGTTATTTCAATCCGATTGGCGCACATGAAAGCGGTTTGATCGGCGAATCCCCGAATGGTATTCCGAATAATTTAATGCCTTATATCATGCAGGTTGCAGTCGGAAAACTGCCGGAGCTCGGAGTATTCGGAAACGATTATGATACACCGGACGGAACGGGTGTGAGAGATTATATTCATGTAACGGATCTTGCAAAGGGTCATGTGGCGGCGCTTCCGAAGGCAACGAAGGAAACCGGTGTTCATATTTATAATCTTGGAACCGGAAACGGATATTCCGTACTTGATATCGTCAAGGCATTTGAAGCAGCAAACGGTGTGAAGGTGCCGTATTCCATCAAACCGAGAAGGCCCGGTGACGTGGCACAGTGCTATGCCGATCCGAAGAAGGCAAAGGAAGAACTCGGCTGGGTTGCACAGTTTGATCTGGAACGTATGTGCAAGGATTCCTGGAGATTTATCTGCAAAGAGACCGGAAGGGAAGTGTAGAGAAAAAGTAAATCGCGTTATGGGTTTGAATGCAATCAAAGCTCACTGTGACAGCCTGATTTGACAGGTATTTTGCATAGTGATACGATAATCGCGATATTTCTGAAAATTTCAGAAGCGAAATGTGATGGTATTATTTGTTTTTGGGTATTATTTGTTTTGGATATTATTTGTTTTTGATAAGATAAAAGGAGGAATTTGAAATGGACGGAAATTCGGAAATGAATTTTGACCCTATGACCGGGGAACCGTTAAACAAGCAGGCGGAGCCGGTTATGAATTTTGATCCCATGACGGGAGAACCGCTTACCCCGCAGGCGCAGCCTGTAGCAGAAGCAGTCGTAGAGGCACAGCCTGTGGCAGAAGCAGTTGTGGAAGCGCAGCCTGCAGCAGAAACCGTTGCGGAATCACAGCCTGTGGCAGAAGCCGTTGCGGAATCACAGCCCGTTGCAGAGACAGTTGTGGAAGCACAGCCTGTGGCGGAAAACGTTGTTCAGCCGGAAGTACAGCCGGTATATGTTCAACAGGATGTACCGCAACAGCAGGTGTACACTCAGCCGGTTTATACGCAACCTGCACAACCTGCGTATGACCAGACACAGGCAGTATATACGCAGCCGGTATATGTTCAGTCACAGCCGGTATATACGCAGCCTGTTTATACACAACCCGCTCCCCAGACGGCAGGTCCGGAAGTGGCTTATCCGGGAAGGGAAATCGTAGGATTAGTGTTCGGTATTTCTGCCCTGATCAGTGGTATTTTTGCACTTCTTACCGCATGGTTTCCGATTTACGGATGGATTTTCGGCGGAATCTGTGCAGTCTGCGGTATTATTGATGTAATTGTTACAAAGGTGCAGTGGGGAACGATTAAAAAGAATACGACATCCTATTCCAATAAAATTAAAAAAGGAAACGGAATGGCAACTGCCGGTCTGATTCTTTCAATTTTAAGTATAGTGGGTGTGATTATCAGCATTATAGTAGTAATCGTGATTGTAGCTGCGGTTGGCGCATCGGATATCACCTCAATTTTGAGTTCGTTTTAAAGGAAAAAGATTGTAAAAAGGAGAAAGAAAAAATGGACGGATTTAATAATGAAAACAACAATGTTAATGCAACGGAACCCGTAACGGAGGCTGCTTCAACAGAGCCTGCGTATACGCCTGATTACAACGCTTATCAGCCGCAACAGGATGCATATCAGCAGCAAAACTACTATGAGACGCCGCAGAATACCACCTACCAGTCTCAGCCGAATCTTCAGGGATTTCAGAGAGAAGTGGCGAAATGTCCGGGGAAAGAAATTGCCGGTCTGGTTTGCGGAATTAATGCTATTGTCTGGTCTGCGCTCGGAACTGTTTGCGGATGTATTCCGGTTTACGGTATCATTTTTGCCGTTATCTGGGGACTGTTCGGAATCGGCTTTGGTATTGCCGCAATTGTTCTTCACAAAAAAGTGCATGAGCAGGCAGAAGAAATTACCAGTAAAATCGAAACCGGCAAAAAGCTCGGAACGGCAGGTATTATTGTCGGTGCAGCAGGAATCGTAATTTCAATTATTGCACTGATCCTTATGGTCAGCATTTGGGGTGTTGCAATCGGATCCAGCGTAATCAACAGCGTTCAGCAGTCTACAGGCGGTGGAATTACGTTCTAACTTCTGATTGGAAGAGAAAGAGAGGGACTTATGCCGGTAATTTTAATCATTATTTTATTAATTATTGTAATCGTGGTTGTTCTTATGGCGTTAAAGGTGGTTCCGCAGGAACATGCCTATGTCATTGAGCGATTCGGAAAATAAAAAACAAAAAAAAAAGCAGGTATTAATCTGATTTTTCCTTTTGCAGACAGAGTTGCAAGAAGGGTGTCCTTAAAGGAACAGCTTGCCGATTTTGCGCCGCAGCCCGTTATCACGAAGGATAACGTAACCATGCAGATTGATACGGTTGTATTCTATAAGGTTTTCGATCCGAAGCTTTATACATACGGTGTTGAAGATCCGAGACTGGCATTGGAATCCCTTACTGCGACTACGCTTCGTAACATCATCGGTGAACTGGAACTGGATGAAACCTTAACCTCCAGAGAGTTAATCAATACGAAGATGCAGGCCGTTCTGGATGAGGCTACCGATCCCTGGGGCATCAAAGTAAGACGTGTGGAAGTAAAAAATATCATGCCGCCGACGGCAATACGTGAAGCGATGGAGAAGCAGATGAAGGCAGAGCGTGAAAGACGTGAGCAGATTCTGATTGCGGAAGGTTCCAAGAAAGCAGCCATCCTTGAAGCAGAAGGTGAGAAGGAATCCCGTGTACTTCGTGCGGAAGCGTTAAAGCAGGAGCTGGTTTTGGAAGCAGAAGGACATGCGGAAAATATCCGCCTCCACAAACAGGCAGAAGCAGACGGTGTGAGAGTGCTTTTGGAAGCAGGCCTTACTCCCGAGCAGTTCGTTCAGTTAAAGGCACTGGATTCGTTTGAGAAGGCAGCTGACGGCAAGGCAGAGAAGATTGTCATTCCGTCCGATATTGCATCTCTGGCAGGTCTTGCAAAGGGAATTAAGGGAGTTTTGTAAGAATATTATTGAAGCGAATTTAATTTTGGAAACAAAGTAAAGAATTTGCAGGAAACGGAAATATTCATAATGGGGTCTGCCCCTCGATTACAGAGGGTTAGACCCCATTCATTGATTTTTAACGATACCTGAAGGAGGCTGTATGGAACAGGCTGCAGTGATTTTGAAAAAGGGACAGGGGCGTACCATCAAGGCAGGCGGTGCCTGGATCTACGATAATGAAATTGACCGGATTGAAGGATCGTATGAAAACGGTGATATCGTAAAGGTTTTGGATTTTGATGGATTTCCTATGGGGCAGGGATTCCTCAATATGAATTCGACAATTGCCGTGCGCATGCTTTCCCGCAGAAAGGATGCTGTGATTGATGATATTTTTTTCAAAGAGCGTGTGAGAGATGCATGGAATTACCGGAAGGAAGTCATTGATACCTCAAGCTGTCGCGTGATTTTTGGGGAAGCGGATTTTCTGCCGGGACTGGTTATAGATAAATTCGAAGATGTGCTTGTCGTGGAATCGTTATCGCTTGGAATCGACCGATGGAAAAAGGTTATCGTGGATGAACTTAAGGAGATTCTGAAAGAAGACGGAATTCTCATTCGCGGTGTGTATGAAAGAAGTGATGCCAAGGTACGATTAAAGGAAGGCATGGAGCCATCCAAGGGATTCATCGGCGAAGAGTTCGATACGAAGGTTCAGATAATTGAAAACGGTGTGAAATATTTTGTGGACGTGAAGGACGGCCAGAAGACCGGATTTTTCCTGGATCAGAAAAATAATCGCGCGGCAATCCACCGGCTTTGCAGAGATAAAAAAGTGTTAGACTGCTTTACGCATACCGGTTCGTTTGCGTTAAATGCAGGGATTGCCGGCGCAAAAAGTGTACTCGGCGTGGATGCTTCCGAACTCGCAATCAATCAGGCGAGAGAGAATGCGGCATTCAATAATCTGGAAGAAACCGTGCGGTTTGAGTGTGCGGATGTATTTGATCTTCTTCCCAAACTGGAAGAAGAAGGAGAAAAATTCGATATGGTAATTCTTGATCCGCCTGCCTTTACGAAGTCCAGAAATTCTATCAAACAGGCAGTGAAGGGATATCGCGAAATCAACGTTCGCGGTTTGAAGCTGGTGAAAAACGGCGGGTATCTCTGCACATGTTCCTGCTCGCATTTTATGGATCCGGAGCTTTTTGCGAAGACCATCCGGGAGGCTGCAACCGGCGCCCATAAGCGTTTGCGGCAGGTGGAATTTAAAACCCAGGGGCCGGACCATCCGATTCTGTGGGCGGCGGATTCGAGTTATTATTTGAAGTTTTACATTTTCCAGGTGGTGGATGAGAGATAAGAAGTGATATAAACACCGATAGAAAAACACCCCGAATGTTTTATCTGACATTCGGGGTGTAGTTTATTATGCCGGTGTTTTTATGCACAGGACTTGCATATTGCTGCTATTTTTTGCTGCCTCGCTTACTGCTGTTTTTTAAGGTTTCTGAGGCTTTATTTGAAGAAGCGCTTTTCTTTGTGCCTGCCTTCTTCGTTACACCGTTTCTTGTTGTGTTTGTTTTCTTTGCTCCCTCGGTATTCTTTGCAGATCTTGTTTTCTTAGTAGCATCGGTTTTATTTATGCCTGTTTTCTTAGCATCGGATTTCTTTGAAGTGCTACTGCGCTTCTTTTTGGCAGTAGTCTTTTGCGGGGAATTCGAAGATGACACAATATCCCCGTCCCCATGTGTCAAAATGGCGAGCATGTCGTTGGTGTCGAGGCGGGACTTGTCGATGAGGCCGTCTGCCAGGGCCTTTACTTTATCTTTATTTTCGCGAATGATTTCCTCGGTAGCCTGAAGTTCACGAATCAGAATTTCATTCAGCTTGTTATGGTATTTCTCGGCCAAAGTGGACTTCATGATGGTTTCCATCGGAAGGCTGACTAAAAAGCCTTCCTCCATGCCGAAGCTTGTTAAAATATCCATTGCGATGTAGGTTGCCGATTCCAAATCGTTGGAGGCGCCGGTGGTGAGACCGCCGTCCTTTACATCGGAGAATACAACCTCCGCCGCACGGCCGGCTAATTTAATCCGGATCAGTTTCAGAAGCTCGTCCTTGGAATAACCGGTTCTGGTTTCATCAATCCGCTGGCGGACTAATCCGAGATACCCGCCTCTTGCAATAATCGTTGCATATTCCGGAGTGAAACGTCCGGGTTTGAAATCATCACAGACGAATCCCATAAACGCATGTCCGGCTTCGTGAATGGCGGTGGTATAAATATGGTCTTTGGCATATTTATGTTCTTCGCCGTAAATACTTTCTTCGAAGCAGTTAATCAGCATTTCCGCAGTAAGCGGTTTTCCGATTTCGGCAGCATGTCCGATGGCAAGCTCCAAAACATTTTCAATATCCGATAAGGATTTGCCGGCGGATAAATCGGCAAAATCAAGCATGTCTTCTTCTGTTAAAAGATTTAAATTATACTGCTTATCCCTCAAAAGATTCTGCTTCATCTTTAAGAATTCCACACGCTCGTCCCTGGTCGGCCACTTCATGTAGATTTTTTTCGTAAATCTGCGGAGCAGATTTTTATCAAGATAAACATTTTCTTCTCCGAGGTTCGGAGCATCCGCAGCATTGGTAGCGGCAATGACGAAGACAGGTTTGGAATGCTTATCAAAACCATCCATTTCGGTCATGAGTTCTTTGGTAAGAATCTCATAACCGCCCCTGTTGGCAGGTCTGGCAAAGGCTTCGATTTCATCGATGAATAAAATACTCGGCGCATACTTGCGTGCTAAGCGGAAGACTTCCGAGATGCGCTTATCACCCATTACAAACTGAGTTCCGGTGGAGCTGATAAAAGGACATCCCGCTTCGCATGCCATGGCTCTTGCAAGCTTTGTTTTACCGGATCCGGGAGGGCCGTAGAGCAGAATGCCTCTGGAAATCTGCTGGCCGGATTTTGTATATTCTTCGGGATTGCGGATAAAATTGATGAAGTGCTTTAACTGTTCCTTTGCACTTTCGCCACCGACCACGTTATCAAAGCTGTCTCTGTTTTCCGGAGTATCCTCGACAAAGATTTCACGCGCTTCAGTATCCATGCTGAGTTCCAGGCGGAAATCGAGAACATGTAAATCAATTACCGCAACGGGCTCATTTGTTGCAGGATCCTTTTCCTCCGTAAAGCGGTGCCCGATATCAAAATTCAGGCGTTTTCCTCTCGAGTACAGCTTCGCGAGTTTTTGAGACAGGAAGTATTCATAGCAGATGGTATAAATTGCCTGCACTCTTTCCTTCGGTTTCATCGTGCCCGGAAGTTCGAGAATACCCTTTACGCCGTCTTCCATGAATTCCTGACGGTCGACGTAATCGATGTGATGACGGTTTAATTCCATGCAGTAAACATCGGGATGATTTTCAAGAGAAAGAATCCAGTCTAATATTTTTCTTCCTCTGGTATCTTTATGACTTAGGCCTTCTAAGACAACGGCTTTTTCGGATTTGGTTGCCCGCATGAAGGGATCGATTAAGATGGCGCTGATATTGTGTTCCTTTAACTGCCTGGTAATATAATCCTCTGCCTTATTATTCTCGCTTTCCCCGTATACGTAGTATAATTTGACGTCCGGATTGGAAACTTTGAATTTGCCGCGGTCCGCGGTATTGCATACAACCAAAACGCTGGGCTTTTCCGGCGGAACAGTAAGCTCGTGAACTAAATCTTCATCCGAAACATTCAGTCGTACCAAAACCTTCTCTTTATTGCCGGTAGCTTTCGAATAATTATCCGGGTCTTCTCCGACGCGCTCTACGATTTTATAAATAGCTTCTTTTAAGAAGCTTTCGCTTCTGGCTTCCGATACACGGGCATCCAGATTTGCGCCCATGTGATAGAGGAACAGATACGGGAAGAGGGAGGTGTCAAATTCGCAGTCAAAACCGAGTTGATCGTGAATGATTTTTGCGCCGTTTTCCATACCGCTTTTGATAATCGGAACAAGCTTTACCGGGTCGATATAATCGAATCCGATGATGCTTCCTTTCCGTAGACGTGAGAGAATTTCCGGCGGCATTTTCGGATTGCCATCTTCACCTTTATCAGATAAAAGCGCATCGACAAGTGTTTCCTCCGAGAGGGAAGAAAGGCTCATTCCGCGTTTTCCTTCGAAAAAATCCCTGCCGGCATTCGTGGTAAAAATCATGATGGTTTTGGTAAAGTCCACATCGTCCTGCGTAAATAAGTCTCTTAACTTTCCGCCTTCTAAAACGGAGAGGAACTGATGGATGGTATTCTTATGGCATTTTTCGATTTCATCAAAAACCAAAATCGCATCGGGATTTTCTGCCACGTAGGAAGTCAGTTCACCGGGCTGTGCATTTTTCCAGGTTCTTTCAAAACCGACCAGACCGTAAAAACTGTCTCTGTTTGCATATTCGTTCATGTAGAAAATTTTATACGGGCGATTGCTTAATTTTGCGGCGGTCTGTGCGAGGTATGTTTTGCCGACACCGGGAGGTCCGACAAAAAGGAAACGGCTTTCCGGTCCGTTTAAGTTATCTTTATCCCGCAATGCTCCGTCGTACAGCCCTTTCATGAACTTGCGCACAGCCGGATCCTGGCTGACGACCTTTTTCATGATCTCCTTCTGAAGCTCGGTATACTGTCTTGAAAAATCAACGAAATCAACGGTTTCTTCTTCGATTTCCTCGATTTTGCTTTCGTAGTCATCCTTCAGATAGCAGAGACTGAAGTCCAAAAAATCAGCGGCATAAATGATTTTCCCGTTTGCGCCTTTGGATTTGATAAAGGCTTCCAGACTGTTTATGAACTTGCGGTTCGGATTATTTTGTGCGATTTTTTTCTTTAATAAATTTTTGTATTTGTCCGAGAAGTCAAGGAGAGTTTCATATAATTCCCGGTATTCATCATTATTTTCATAATGATAAAAACGAAAGATAATATCGCAGAAATGCTCTGCCACTTCTAAATTCGGGCATTCCTCAATGATTCCGCGAAAGAACTGATAGGATTGTTCATGCTGTTGTCGCTCTTCCGGCGTTTCGTCCGGAGTCGGTTTAAAAAGATGATACATCGCATAGCTGTGCATGAATCCGTATATGAAAAGTTCCGGACATAAAAGGTCATCCAGCTCTAAGTAACCGGCCTCGATTTCAGCTCTGGTTATAAAAAGGGGAAATCCTTTTACGTAATCTGCGGCTCCTGCAGCAAGGATTGCCCATCCGGAATAGTGTACGTATCGGATATATTTTTTTCGGAAATCATAAAAAGTAGACATTTCGCCCCTCCTTCTCTTTATTGCGAATGCTTGAAAATTCTGAAATTTAAGATGAGAATAAAATCGCCGCCCCAACAGTATCATTATAGCATAGTTGTATTTGAAACAAAGAGGCATTTCACATATAATAAGGATATGATTTACGAAAACGGAAAAATCTTTATAGACGGAAAGTTTACCGATGGCGGATTCGAAGTCGAAGACGGCAGATTTAAGCGCGTGTTTTCGGGTTCGGATTCTCCGAAACCGGAGGAAAAAGTGGACCTTCAAGGTGCATATGTAATCCCCGGACTTGTGGACATTCATATCCATGGTGCGGCGGGGGAGGATTTTTCATCCGGTTCACCGGCTGGTCTTTCAAAAATGGCAGCCTTCCTTGCTTCCTGCGGAGTGACTTCATTTCTGCCGACCGCAATGACACTGCCGAAGGAAGAGTATCTTCGGATTGCGGATTTGATTGCAAATAATTCGGATGAAGATTTATTTACGTATAATACCGAGGCAGGTTTAATTGGGGAAAACACGGATGCAGACTTAATTGAGGAAAAAACCGCTGCAAAGCAGTCCGCACGCATTCTCGGTATGCGGATGGAAGGTCCGTTTCTATCGAAGGAAAAATGCGGCGCGCAGAATCCCGCATATCTGCAAATGCCGGATTATCCGGTGTTTCAGGAGATTTTTGCTCGTAGCAAGGGAAGCCTTAAGGTAATCGATGTTGCACCGGAATTGCCGGGTGCTTCGGATTTTATTACGAAGGCATCGAAAAACTGTGTGGTTTCACTGGCACACAGCGATGCAGGATACGAAGAGGCCTTAGAAGGATTTGAATCGGGTGCGAAACATGTTACGCATCTTTATAATGCGATGCCGACATTTCATCACAGAAATCCGGGTTTAATCGGTGCCGCGTGGGACAGTAAGAATGTGACAGCGGAGATTATCGGAGACGGGATTCATGTTCACGAAAGTGCTATAAGGACAGCGTTTCGCATGATGCCCGGCCGCATCTGTCTGATTTCGGACGGGCTTTGCTGTATGGGAATGCCGGACGGGGAATATGAACTGACCGGACAGAAGATTATTTTAAGAGACGGTGCGGCATATCTTTCAAACGGCACGCTGGCCGGTGCGAGATCGGATCTGTTTTCAAACTTAAAGAATTTGATTTCTTTCGGGATTTCGGTTGAAGAAGCTGTTACGGCGGCAACGAAAACGCCTGCGGACGTAATCGGAAATGAAACGGTCGGTGCGATTGAGGAAGGACGGTTTGCGGATTTTATCATTTGCGATTTGTCCCATGATATAGATGATGTTACAAAATTGGAATTAAGGGAAGTGTATGTCGGCGGGCAAAA
>CACZRH010000010.1 GCA_902783455.1 uncultured Lachnospiraceae bacterium
GACGGGGATATAGTGTCATTTCTGCTAGTTTGCAAGCCGCGCCACAAAAATGACACATGGTGACGGGGATATAGTGTCATTTTTTGCAGCAAATACCCCGGGTACTTTTCAGTACCCGGGGTCTCATCTCATCTTCCCTGCAGATCTACTCTGTCCAACCAACCTCACTTACATATTAAAAATGTTTCCGCTAGGCTTCGGACCATTCTTAATCATGGCCGTATTTAAGACTTCCTTATTCATCTCGTCGTTTGCGGCCTGAACCTTCTGGTTCGCTTCTTTTGCAAATTTGGCAGGATCCTCACAGAAGTTACGAAGGGTCTCCTGACATTTTTCCAAATCGTTACCGGAAAACAGTTCGTTATTGAAAGCCACGCTCTTGGTAATTGCTTCCATGTCGCGCTGGATTTTTAACTCGGTCGGCGCAATTAATTCGGACCTTCCGTTAATTGTCTTTTCCTTACTTCCGTTAGCAATTGCCATGCCCTGCGCAACCAGCTCTTTCGCATCACGGATTAAACGCTTGTATTCAAAAGAATCCTCATCCATCACCTTGCTTAATTTGAGGAGAACTCCGCCGGCAGTATCCTGAAGATCTTTAAACTTAACCTCTGCAGTACTCTGGCTTCCGACCTCATTCAGCAGTTTTTTTTCGGCAGAATTCTCGGATTTATTCGCCATATTCGCCATATTCGCAATCATCAGACCGCCGTGTCCATCACGGAAATCCCTCCTGACGCTGTCAAGCATGCCGACTTTTTCTCCGCCGCCAAAATCCACAACATCACTGACCATCTCGGTAAGTTTTCCTACGGTGGGGATTTTTACCTTTAATTTATCCGGCTGATTTCTTCCCGCACCGACCATGCGACGCAAAATCATCGCCTCTGAAATTTCAACACCGATGCTCTCATCTCTTGCGGTCTTTTTCGCCTGGGATTTCAGCGCCTCAATACGATCCCATACAGTCGGCATAAAGCGGTCTAAAACTCTGTCATTCTGAAGGGTTCCGGCCGGAACGTCACGCAAAAACTCTGTAAACTTTTTTTCGAGTTTGCCACCATGTCCGTATTTATCAATATAATCTCCTAAGTCCGCTCTTCCCATTTTATCCACAAACTGCTCGAACATCGGATTAAAGTAAATCTCATTTGCCACTCTGTCGATTTCCTTACCGTTTACCGGATGCTTTAAGGAGGAACCGTCGCCGGGTACGGAATTTACCAAAATCCTTGCCGCAAAAATTCTTGCAGCGATCAGTCTCTGATCCTTTCCGCGTTCTAAATTATCTCCCTTAAACTGTTCAATCCAGTCATAGGCATTTTTCGTCCTGTTTGGAAGGGGCGGATTTGCTTCTTCCGTAACATCCAGATATCTCGCATACCCATCATTACCAAATTCTATGTTGTTTTCAGAATCCTGCTCCGCCAAAGGATCCTTTACCAGTCTGCCTTTCTTATCATCGAGGAACGATTTGTCATTGTCTGATTCATCGGAATACTCAGAACTACTGTCGTCCAATCTTTTTGAATCATCATGAAAGGCTTTTCCGGTAATATAATTGATTTGATTTTTTCTCTTCTCGTTTTCTTTTGCAAACCAATCATCAATTTTTTCTTTCTCGGTTTTTTCTTTCCCGTTATTATCTTTTTCGTTATTTCCTTTTTCGTCGTATGCGTTGATATTTTCATTAACAATTATATTGTCAATGTTTTCTTCATAATCATCAAAGGAGGATTCCAGATCATCCGCTTTCTTGCCGTCTTCTTTGCCGCCCTCTTTCAGACCTTCTTTGGCTTCGTCTATTATGATCTGATCATCACTATCATCTATGGCATTGATGTCTTTATGCAATTCAAGTTTATCAATATTGAAGGCCGGATGATTCATATTAATCCGAAGACCGAGTTCTTCGTTCATGCGGTTTAAACCGTCACGGAATTCATTGATCTTGTTTGTATGAAAAGCCTCTTCATAAAGAATCTGGAAGTTCGACTTCTGAGTGCCCTCGTGATCTGATATCAGATAATTATAAAATCCATTCAATGTATCGAGACTCTTCTGCGCCGCTTCCTCGGTTTTGACGCCGCTAAGAGTTTTAAATGCCTCATAAAACGGTGCAAATTCATTATGATTAATCTGATCTCTTTTTCCGTTTCTGTGATTAGATGATTCGAGACGCTTTAAGAGTTCCGCAAACTGGTCATAAGACTGATTATATTTTTCCTGTGCAAGTTCTTTCGCTGTTCTGTTCGGCATAATTTTTTCCTCCTGATTCCGGATTTTATTTTTTGAGTTACTTCCGTGTTACTTCTTTACTTTTTTTACAACACTTTAAGTTATTCTTTTCCGGGCTTTACCGTTCTTTTTTCCCCGGTTCGATTAGAAGAATATCATTCATCGTCCAACAGATGTCCAACAAGTCGAAAATAATTTTTGACACATGGGGACGGGGATGTTGTGTCATTTTTTTGTCTCGCAGATTTCATCCCTGAATCCACACATTTATTGTAAATTATAATCCGATTGCGTCAAGAATGATTATGCCCTTTTCCTTGATTTTGCAGTATAATTAATTACAGCAAAGGAAACATTGGAAACAAGACGATCCTGTTCCCTAACTTTCCCGATAGTGTCGTTCATCTGAGCAGAAAAGGAGGATGATTTATGCCGGTTATCACTTTTGAAGAGTTTAAAGAATTAAGTCGCGACACAAAGATTTTGAATGATTTAGACTCTAACGTCCACTTAATTTTGAACACTGTACCTGAAACAGACGAAAACAAAGAACGCCTTGACAGTTTCAAAGGTTATCTGAATGCAATTCGTGCGCTTTCCGATCCGAATGCATCCGATGATACCATTAAGAAAAGCCTTAATAAACTGGATGATTTTAAAGCTTTTCTGGAAAAAAAGGATCTCAACGAAGAATCGAATTTCGATAAACTGAAAAAAGACATTCCTTCCTTTTTTGATACAATCCTGCCCTATATAGAGAATGCAAGTAAGACATTGGGTCTTCAGGTCGGCTATAAGTTTAAGACTGTAGTACCGAAAAGCATAGAAAAAGAAGACCGGAATATAAATATAGCGGGTAATATCAGTGCAGATAAGTACATTGAAAAAATCCGTGACAATGAATTTAAAGTGTTTAATCCGAACCGATTAAACGATGTGGAGTTGGATGAATTTGCAGACAGGATTCTTCATATCATGGCTGCGCGTCAGCTGGCCAATTCCGATCGCGGTAAGGTTGCCAAATTAAAAGCGGCAGTACTGGACCCTGCCGATATCGATGACAGGGTTGAAGAAATGAAACAAGACCCTGCCTTTCAGAGTTTTATTGCAAAAATCAAAAACGATCCGGATTCTTACAAGAAAGCTTTTCTTGCAGGCCAGGCTACACCCGGACACGGTGGAAAACTGGATGATATGTTTAAAGAGCATATGTTGAATCTTCCTCCCGGATTTTTGCCGAATACAAAACTTCATGAACGCTATATGCCGACCGCGAAAGCCAGAATCGAAAGTATTAAGAAACAGTTGGAGAACCGTGACAGATTCAACAGAGAATTAGAACGGGCCGAGACTGCCTTTCTTAACACAGAGGATAATAACCCTAAAAAAAGATACTATGAATGGTTACGTAATTCCCTGGAAGAATATACCAATTCTTTCAAAAGACTGGAAATCCCGGTATGTGAAGTTGTGGCTCTTCGGAATCTGGTTCATGCCGAAATCGGTAAGAAAGAAAGCCTGGATAAGAAAATCCCCACTTTTGAAGAGGATACGCTTCGAAGAGATTCTAATCAAATTGCCGATCCCAGTACTGAACATACCTATATTTCCAATCATTCCGCACACATAATGGAACTTCTTCTAAAAGGACATGGAGGTAATATGGCGGAAGATTTCCGATCCTACGTAAACAATCTCGACGAAAATGAGCGGACACCCGGATTGAGAGAATTTGCTTTGGCCAATTCCATCTTAACCAGAGACGAAAATCTTAGGAAAAAAGCAAAAACTCTGTCAGCGGCAATCAAAAAAGAAACGGATGCCGGGAAAAAGAAAGAGCTTTTGGATGAAGGAAAGGTATTGTTTGCCGAATACCTGATTCTTTGCGCAAAATGTACCAATCCCCAAACCGGTAAAATCAGCTTTTCTCTGCAGCTCAAAGACTGTCCCTGGGGTAAAATCAATGAACTTCATAAAAAAGGTGTTGAATTCGATGATGAGTCATTAAATAGCATCAAAAAATTCAATGAAAAAGACATTACATTTTTGCTGGACCGAATGAAAATCGATGATATGGAGAATATGATCAGTCCGATTAGGATCAAAATGTATGATGCGAGTCGCAGAAAACCGGTGGTCGAACCAAACGCCGGAAATAACGGACCGAAAATAGGATAATAACAAAACAGATATACAACAAACACAAAACCCGTCAAAATTGACGGGTTTTGTGTTGGAATTATTCCGTATCTCAAACCACTTCCATCCCCTCCGGTTTGATGGTACTTCCATTCGCACCCTTGATGACATGGAATTTCTCGTCGATTCCGCCTTCGACTTTGTCAATGTGCGAGATGATTCCGACAAGGCACTTATTCCGGCCCTCTTCATCTCTCGAAAGCTTGTCGATTGCATTCATGGTCTTGGAAAGAAGCTCGTTATCAAGGGTTCCGAAGCCTTCATCGATAAAGAGTGTTTCAATTTTAATTCCGCCCAGCCTGCTTTGCACGTAGTCGGAAAGCCCAAGTGCCAGCATAAGTGCAACCACGAAACTTTCGCCGCCGGACAGGGAATATTTGTCTCTTGGCACGAGATGTTCCACATAGCTTTCGGAATCTTTTTCTTTCTGCAAATGCTTTTCCGACACTTCAAAATCCAGGCCGGAACTGCTTCTTGCATCACCGGCTTCCGCCTTATAGGTAAGGCGATAGTCATCCAGCAAATCCTCCAAACGGTCATTCGCACGCTCCAGCACTTCCTTAAAAATCGCTCCCAAAACATAACGGTTAAAATCAATTTTCGGCGATCCGTCTTTTGATACATTTGCCACATTGGACAACAGCGTTAATTTTTTATACGCATACTCGCTCTTGGAAAGACTCTCTTTTTCTTTGGTGACATTCAAAAGCACTTCATTATGATTCCGAATCGCGGCTTCCAGATCGTTATACTGCTTATTTACAGCATCCAAAAGCCCTTCGGCTTCTTTGATCTGCAAATCCAGAGCGGACAAATCCGTCCTTTGCATATCTTTCGTTTTCTCTTTCAGCTCGTTCACTCTCTCCGTCGTATTCTTACAGTCATTATCGTAACTTCCGCAGCTCTCACCCACGGCTTTGATCCAGTCCTTCGGATTGGTATACGTGCCGAATTCCGACGCATTTTTATCAAAAATCGCCGCCGTATCCGCTTTGGCTTTCTCTACCGATTCAAAGCCCGTATCTGTCAAAGCCTGTTTAAGCTTTGCTTCGGCATCCGTCAGGGCAGTCTCTGCATCCGGAAGTTTTTCCTGATTGGACTTTAATTCTCCGGCTTGTTTATTGAATTTTTCCTGCGCATCCCGGGCTTCTTTAACATGCTTTTCAATAATCTCTTCGAGAGATTTCTTCTGCTGATCTTTTTGCTGAATTTCCACTCTGACTGCTTCTTCGTTTTCGTACGGCAGGGATTTTTTCAGATCTTCCGCCTCATTTTTCCTCTGTTCAAGCTCCTTATTACCGCTTTCTACGGCAGTATTTAAGGACTGAATTTCACCGGTAAGATCCGTCTCTTTCTTATGTCCTGCATCGATCAGGTTCTGCAGTTCGGTAAAACGGTTCTGCTTCTTCGTAAGGTCGGCAATTTCAGTTTCCTTTGCCTGAATGTCCGCCCTGACGACATTTATTTTTCCGGAAAGATACGCATCACTCGCAAGCATCTCCCAGTCGGCGCAGTCGTCAAAAATCGCACCCGTAGTACGAAGTAACTCCTCTTTTTTCGCGGAAATACCTGTTTTCAGAGTGTTTATTTTTTTCTGTTCAGCTTCTCTTTCTTGATCCCGTTTTTCCCACACGGATTTAGCTGCTTCCACCTCGTCCTGTTTCGGAACGTCCTCTTCGGTTTCTGCAAAATGAATCTCCGCGCCCTTCACGAGATGCGTTCCACATACAGGGCAGAGCGCTTCCCCTTCTTCCTCCACCTTTTTCCGGGTTTCCGAAGCCAGAATACCGGACTGACCGCGAATAAACCTGTCATATTTGAAATCGTAATCCGCCCTTAATTTCAGAACCTCTTCGAGGATTGCCTTATATTCAGCCTCCAAAGTCTGCAGTCTGCCTTCCTGCCCCAAAACAGCCTGCACGGAATTCTTTATTCCGTCTTCCTTTTCCAGACTGTCCAGCTTTCCTTTGAGCACGTCAAGTTCCGCTTTTACCGCTGCGGTTTTTCCCTCGATGCCGGTTAAGGAGTCCCTTTCCTTCTGGTTATTGTCGAGTTCGGTTTTGAGATTTTCAAGCTCTTTACTCTTTGAAGCAAGAGCTTCCTGATCCTTTTTAATCTTGATTGCGCGGTCGATGATATCCTGATTTCTCCCGTTTAAATCCTCAAATTTCGGAAGGAGTTCGTTCAGCTTGGCAATCTCTTTCGTCAGTGTCTCGGTTTCAGTCTTCTTCTGTTTATCCTCTGCAGTATGGGCTTCGGCTTCGATTTTTTCCTTTTCAAAAATCGCCAAATCCTCTTTATTCTGCTTAATTAACTCATTTAATTTGCGCAGATAATCCTTCTTTTCCTCCATCGTTTGTGATGCAGGAAGAACCTGCTCAGAAGCCTTCGTTACGAGATCGAGATCATTTTTCAGACTGTCAAAAGATGCTTTTTGGCCCATAAGATCTGCGAGGTGATTGGATTTTTTCTGCAAATCATCCAACAGGTTATTCTGCTCTTCCGCTGCACCCCTTTTCTTGTTCAGCTCTTTCGATGCGTTGTTTTTTTTGTCGCGCTCAACCCCTGTTTCTGCAAATTTCGCGTTCTCCGCCTCAATCAAAGCACTCAGATTGTCCATAAGATTTTCATTTCCGGGCAGCCAGAATTCCGCCGGAAATTCATCACTTTCTTCCGGTTTTTGAAATGCCATCGACATAATATTTTCGATTTTGCCAACGCTTTGCCTTCTGTCTTCGGAAAGCTTTAATGAAGCTGCCTTTAACAGTTCCTGATATCTGACGTATTTTCTACTGTCTACGATTTTTCCGAGGATCGCCGATTTTTCCTTTGCATCGGATTTCAAAAATCTCTTAAATTCGCCCTGCGCAAGCATCACAATCTGACGGAACTGATTTTTGTCAAGCCCGATTAAAGCCTGAATATCTGCATTTTTCGTACCAACCACATTGCCTGCTGCATCCGTTAGCTGAAACGAGCTTTTGATTTTTCTGCTGTCATCGGTGCCGACGAAATGAAACTTTCTTGTGAGAATATAGACTTTCCCCTCGTGCGTAAATGTCAACGTGACGATGGTTTCTTCGGAATCTTCAAGCTCCGAATTCCGGATAACCTTCGAATCACGGTCTTCGCCGCTGCACTCGCCGTACAGCGCAAACATAATGGCATCGAAAATCAGAGTCTTTCCGGCGCCGGTATCTCCGTAAATAATATACTTTCCGCCTTTCACCCTGCTGAAATCCACTTCTGCTTTATTCTTATAAGAGCCAAAGCCCTGCATTTCCAGTTTTATCGGTCTCATTCTGCATTTCCCCCTGTCTGTCTGATTTATTTTTTGACACTACATCCCCGTCACCATATGTCATTTTTACTCGACGGTTCCCCCAATCTGATTTATCTTCTTGATAATTGCATCAACCGCTTTTTGCTGTTTTTCATCATCAAATTTCTCATCCATGTCCTGGTTACCCACCAGTTCGGCAAGGTACTGAATCAGAAGAACTTCGTCCTCCTCGGGATCCTTCCCGCCTTTCTGCTCGCGGTAGAAATCCACAAACAATTCGTCCATGGTTTTACTTTCGACAGCATCCATGTTTGCGGTTTCACCGCTGTTTTCCGTGTCACTGAAGCGGGGACTGACATTGACAAACATGCTTTTTCTGGTTCCCAGCAAGCTCCTTAAATATCCCTCTTCTTCATAAGTCAGCTTCTGATCCGTTACCGCGATTCCGACATACTCATCTCTTCCGGCATCCTTCTCCAGATACTCATACACTTCCTTTTTTGAGCCCACGATATGTCTCATCCGATGAAGCGGTTTGATTTCGATGCTGTTATGAATAACCTCCTCGTTCTTCGCACCGAGGATGATTTCCTGAATGCCTTTGCTCTTCGGCGGGAGAATCCTGTTTGCATCATTTTGACACATTGTCCCCGTCCCCAATGTGTCATTTTCGAGAAGCAAGCCAGCATTTTCTTTGCGAGCCTCGTCAAAATGGTAGCAGAGCGGCGTACCCGCATAGCGCACGGTCTCCCGGCCCACATGATAGGTCGAATGAATGTGTCCGAGCGCAACATACTCGAATCCGTCAAACACGGTGTAAGAAATCGCACCGATGCCCGCCACGGAGGATTCGGAACCGCCGTACTGCGCCTTCTCGCCCGCAGAGCCGACTACAAACTGATGCGCGACGATGACATTTCTGCTGTTCCAGTCGATATTCTGCGCTGCCAGCATGGCTTTCATGGCGCCCTCATAAGTCTTGATATCTTCATTATGAAGCACTTCTTCCGCAAGCTCCGGATAGAGATACGGCACCAGCCAAAATGTCACCGGTCCGTTTTCATCTTCCAATGTATAATGAACCAGCTCCTTATCCAGCACACCGCCGATATAGACATTCTGCCTTGCCAGCAGCTCGCGGCCGAAGGAAAGTCTCTGTCCGTTATCGTGATTTCCCGCAATCAGAAAAATCGAAATTCCCAAATCCGCAAGCTCGGTCAGCATATAATCCAAAAGATCGACTGCATCCCCGCTCGGAATCTTGCTGTCGTACACGTCCCCCGCAATCAGGACCGCCTGCGGCTTTCCTTCCCTGCATTTTTCAAGGAACTTTTCCACCCAGTCCTTCTGGTCCTCCAGCATATTTTTCCCATAAATTGTTTTTCCGAAATGAAGATCGGAAATGTGATATATTTTCATATTCTCTAACCCCCCGTTTTTCAATTAAAACATACTTTTCTACATACCCGAATTATAACACATCTATAAGTCCCATAAATGACCCTCCAAATACAAATGACACCGGGGGACGGGGATGTTGTGTCATTTTTTTCCGCATTCTTCATAACTCACTTGACACTTCCAATACTGACTCCGCGTCCCCTGCCCTGACCGCAACTCTCTACTCAAAAACGCAGTAATCCTGATTCCGTATTTCCTGTTACAATATAAAAGAAGAACATATTTCTCTCAACAAATTAATTATATCGTAAGAAGGTATCGTATCCCAGCAACTGATAGTTGAATTAAACGATTTTTAACCGGGACACTAGCCCCGGAAGCCGATGACGGCTTCCGGAGTGTACTCAACGAGGGTGCCGAGGTCCTCGAAGTCGGCTTCCCGAAGGACAAAGTCCTTCGAGGCATCCGCTTCACAGCCATCGCCGTAGAGGCGAAGTGCGTAGTTCATAATCGCGTGTTCGATGAGGTTGCGGCAGAAGCGGCCGTTGCCGGAGCGGGGATTTTTGCGTGCCGTTTCGCAGAGAGCGAGGATTTTTTCCGCAGCATCGTCCGCCACGGTGAAGCCCCTGTCGCCGGCCTCTTTTTTCGCAATCTGCAGCATCTCCTCAACGCTGTAGTCGCTAAAGCAGATGCGAAACGGCACGCGGGAGCGAAGGCCGGGGTTGCGATCCAAAAATTCCTTCATCTTATCCGGATATCCGGCGAAGACCACGATGGTCCTGTCGCGGTTATTTTCCATCTCCTGGACAATCGTGTTGATGGCCTCATCACCGAATTCGCCCTCATCGCGGTCCACCAGCGAGTAGGCCTCATCGATAAACAAGAGCTTCCCTTCGGCCCTAAGGAAGACATTTTTGACCTTGTCGGCAGTGTGACCGACGTATTTTCCGACAAGATCGGCGCGGCCGACCTCGACGATTTCCGCCGACTCAAGCATTCCGGCTTCCTTTAAAAGCCCTGCAAAAATCCTTGCCACGGTGGTCTTCGCGGTCCCGGGATTGCCCGAAAACTCCATGTTTAAAACAACCGGGAGGTCCCTGCCGTCGCCCATGGTCTGCATGTCCTTCTTTAATTTGGCCAGGGCGAGGATTTTCTCCACCTGCTTCTTCACTTCGGAAAGTCCGATCAGTGCGCTCAGGCTTTCAGGCGCGACAGCAGGCGCTGCCGGCTTCTTCCGACTTTCCCGATAAACGGCAAGCCTCTCCTTCACCTCGTCATAGCTTTTTCTGCCGAGATTGCGCATCCGCATAAGTTCGTCATCGCTCAAACGAAGCAGGTCACCGATGGTGTTGATTCCGGCTCTTTTCAGGCAGTTAAATGAGCGAACGCTAAGCTCTAAATCGTCAATCGGTGTCGAATCAATCGGCGAATTTTCTTCCGCAAACGGAAAATCAGAATCGTCATGTTCGGAAAAATCTTCCCAGTCATCCTCATTAAAACCTGAGGATTCCTGCGATTTTTCGGCCTTCTCGAAGATTAACATCTGTTCAAGATTGACGGTGTTTCTCAATAAATCTACAAGCTCCTGATCTGCGCTTTTCGCAGAAAGTCCGCTCTCAAACA
>CACZRH010000011.1 GCA_902783455.1 uncultured Lachnospiraceae bacterium
AAAGGAAGCACTCCTTGCCAAGGCTTCCCAGCCGAACTTAGACTTCGGTAAGCATGTCATTCCGTATTGCCATGAAAAGGGAGCACCGCTTTATGCATACGAATACAACGGATACTGGAAGGACGTCGGAACCCTTCATTCCTATTGGGAAGCAAACATGGAGCTGATTGATATCGTTCCCGTGTTCAACCTTTATGAGGAATACTGGAAAATTTATACCAAGTCCGATACACTTCCGCCTCAGTATCTGTCCAACGATTCCGTTACCGAGAAATGTATCATCGGTGAAGGATCAAGCATCTACGGCAAGGTATACAACTCCATCATCGGCTGCGGCGTAACCATCGGTGAGGGAACCGTAATCCGCGATTCCATCATCATGAACGAGACGCAGATCGGCAAGAACTGCGAAATCAGCAAGGCAATCATCGCAGAAAACGTAACCGTTGAAGATGAAGTTAAGCTTGGTGTCGGCGACGAAGTTCCCAATGAAACCGATCCGCATATTTACAATAACGGACTGGTGACCATCGGAGAGAAATCTGTCATTCCCAAGGGAGTCAGCGTAGGAAAGAACTCCGTAGTTTCCGGTATCACGAAAGAAAGTGATTATCCGGACGGATTACTTGGCAGTGGCAAAACTTTGATTAAGGCAGGTGATTGAAGATGAGAGCGATAGGAATCATTTTAGCCGGCGGCAACAACCACAGAATGCGCGAACTTTCCTTAAAGAGAGCCATTTCTGCAATGCCCGTGGCAGGCAGCTACAGAAGTATTGATTTTGCGTTAAGCAGCATGAGCAACTCCCATATTCAGAAGGTTGCCGTACTGACCCAGTATAATGCAAGAAGTTTAAATGAGCATTTAAGCTCCTCCAAATGGTGGGACTTCGGAAGAAAGCAGGGAGGTTTATATGTATTTACCCCTGTTGTAACCGCTGATAATTCCAACTGGTACAGAGGAACCGCGGATGCTATTTACCAGAATATCGATTTCTTAAAGAGAAGCCATGAGCCCTATGTTGTAATCGCATCCGGTGACTGCGTTTACAAGATGGATTACAATAAGCTTTTAGAATATCACATCGACAAAAAGGCGGATATTACCGTTGTTTGCAAGGAACTTCCGGAAAATGCAAACGTTGAACGTTACGGTGTCATTAAGATGAACGAGGAAAGCCGCATCGAAGAATTCGATGAGAAACCCATGATTGCAAAGACCAATACGGTTTCCTGCGGTATCTATGTCATCAGAAGACGTCTTTTAATCGAGCTGATTGAGAAGAGCAACGAAGAGGGAAGATATGATTTTGTTGCGGATATTTTAATCCGTTACAAGGAAATGAAGAGAATCTTCGGTTATAAGATGAAGGATTACTGGAAGAATATCGCTTCCGTGGAAGATTATTTCGAGACCAATATGGACTTTTTAAAGCCCGATGTCAGAGATTATTTCTTCCGTCAGTATCCGGACATTTACTCCAAGGTGGATGATCTTCCTCCTGCAAAATACAATGTGGGTGCAGAGGTTCGCAACTCCTTAGTTGCTTCCGGAACCATCGTAAACGGTAAGGTTGAAGATTCCTTAATCTTTAAGAAAGTATTCGTCGGAAATAACTGCCACATCAAGAATTCCATTATTCTGAATGATGTTTACATCGGCGATAACACCTACATCGAGAACTGCATCGTAGAAAGCTATAATACCATCCGTGCAAACTCCAGATATGTGGGTGACGGCGAAGTGAAGGTTTTGATTGAAAAAACCGCAAGATATGAAGTTCAGTAAAAGCCGGAGAAGATTGCCGATTTCCCTTAATTGTCGGGGGAACAGATGTGGAATGAGGTAAGCGACTTTTTAGAGAAGATATGGGGTAAAGAAGCGAGGCGTATGCCTCGCTTCTTTTGGAGGAAGTATGTTTTTAATTGCAGGTCTCGGAAATCCGGGAAAAGAATATGAGAATACAAGGCATAATATCGGCTATATGGCGCTGGACGCATATGCGGATGCTTATGGAATTGATGTAAACAGCCGTAAGTTTAAGGCATTTGCCGGAAAAGGAATGGCAGAAGGGGAAAAAGTGATTTTAATTAAACCTCTGACTTATATGAATTTAAGCGGAGAAGCCATTCGGGAAGCCTGTGAATACTATAAAATTGATCCGGAAGAAGAACTGATTGTGATTTTTGATGACATAGCCCTTCCGGTCGGAAATCTGCGCGTTCGTCCGAAAGGCAGCGCGGGCGGTCATAACGGAATCAAGAATATTATAGCCTGCCTTGGGACGGAGAATTTCAAGCGTATCCGAATCGGAGTTGGCGAGAAACCGTCCCGCATGGATCTGGCGGATTATGTGCTGGGTCATTTTACCAAAGAGGATATGGAAGCCGAAAAGGAAGCCTGCAAAAATGCAATCGAGGCTGTGAATATGCTGATGGCCGGAAAAACAGAAGAAGCGATGAATAAGTTTAACCGCAAGGTGCCGAAGAAGGAAGAAGAGTAACGAAAAAAATGGAATTATTTGATGCGCCGATTCGGGAATTAAGTGAATATGAGGCGGTCACGGAAGCCCTGAAGAACGGGGTTAAGAGAGTGAAGTTCATGGGATGCACAGAAAGCGGGAAATGTCATTTCCTGCATACGTTCGGTGCACCTTTTGATGTGCGCATTCTGATTACCCACAGTGAACTTCGTGCCAGAGATCTAGCGGAAGAATATACCATGTATGATAAAAACGTTAAGGTCTTTCCGGCGAAGGATTTGATTTTCTTTCAGGCGGATATTTATTCCAATGAAATTACCAGAGACCGCATGAAGGTGCTTCGTGCGATTTTGGAGGGCGGACCGATTACGGTGGTTACTACCTTCGATTCCCTGATGGCACCAATGGTCCCTTTGCGCGTATTAAAGAAAAATATCCTGCATGTGGAAATCGGCAGCATCATTGAAGAAAAGGCGCTGGCGATTAAATTAACCAATATGGGATATCGCAAGGTTGCAAGCGTGGAAGAACCGGGACAGTTTGCAATCCGGGGCGGCATTGTCGATATTTTTGATTTAACCCAGGCAAATCCGGCACGTATGGAACTTTGGGGGGATGAGGTGGATTCTATCCGCCTTTTTGATGTCCAGAGTCAGCGTTCTCTTGAAAAAATCCGAAAAGTCGACATTTATCCGGCGAGCGAATTTCTGGTTTCCGGATCGGAAAAAGCGGACGGCTACGAAAGAATTGAGAAAGAAATTAAGGAAAGCGTAAAGAAATTCCGCGATCAGGCATTGAATAAAGAGGCTCACAGTCTGGAATCCGGCTGGGCCGCAGTCAAAGAGCAGGTGGAGGAGTTTTCGCAACTTGGTGTGCTGGAAAGCTACACCCGGTATTTTTACCCGGATGCGGAAGGCTTGCTGGATTTATTTGAAAATCGTACGAGGGCGATTTTTCTCGATGAGCCCGCAAAAATCGATTTGCATATGGAAAACGTGGAAGAGGAATTTAAGGACAGCTTCTCCCACCGGATTGAAATAGGATTGGCAATACCGGGACAGGCGAATCTGCTTCTTTCCTATGATACGGTTATTAAGTCCCTGAAAAATGAAATCATTTTCGGTTTCTCCGTCCTGGATTCCATGACGTCCAAAGTGAAATTCGAAAAATTCATAAGTCTTGATATGAAGGCGGTTTCCTCCTATAACGGAGCGGTTAAGGAACTGATGAAGGATTTGGAGAATTACCGCAAATCCGGTTATCGGGTGCTGGTGGTTTCCTCTTCGAGAACCAGAGCGAAGCGTCTGGCGAAGGACATCACGGAGGAAGGCGTGGAGGCTTTCTACAGTGAGAATTCCGAACACGAATTAAAACCGAGGGAGGTCATGACGTACTACGGACATGTGCGTCAGGGGTATGAATTTCCGATGATTCGTTTCGTGGTGCTGTCGGATACCGATATTTTCGGCCGTGAGCGTAAGAAACGGAAGGAAAAACGCTATACGGGAAAGAAAATCCGCGATTTCAAGGAGCTGAATGTCGGGGATTATGTTGTGGACGAAAATTACGGAATCGGGATTTACCGTGGAATCGAAAAGGTCAACAATGCCGGTGTTACGAAGGATTACATGAGGATTGAATACGCCGGAAATTCCAGTTTATACGTGCTTGCCAGCAATTTTAATTCCATCATGAAATATTCTTCCAAGGAAGGAAAGGCGCCGAAACTAAACAAACTCGGAACGCAGGAATGGAGTAAGACGAAGGCGAAAGTGCACGAAGCCGTTTTAGGGGTTGCAAAGGAACTGGTAGATCTTTATGCAGTGAGACAGCGCAGCATCGGGCATCGCTTTGGACCGGATACAACCTGGCAGAAAGAGTTTGAGGAGATGTTCCCGTTTGAGGAAACGGATGACCAGCTGGCTGCCATTGAAGCCACCAAAGCGGATATGGAAAGCAATAAAATCATGGAGCGATTAATCTGCGGTGATGTCGGCTACGGCAAGACGGAAATCGCAATCCGCGCCGCATTTAAGGCCGTGATGGACGGCTATCAGGTCATGTTTTTAGTACCGACCACAATTCTTGCAGAGCAGCATTATAATACGTTCTGCCAGAGAATGAAGGATTATCCCGTCCGGATAGAACTGCTTTCGAGATTCCGCTCCGCCGGTGAACAGAAAAAGACGGTGGACCGGTTAAAGAAGGGTCTTGTCGATATCGTAATCGGAACGCACCGGCTGCTTTCAAAGGACATCGAACCGAAAAATCTCGGCCTTCTGGTAATCGACGAGGAGCAGCGCTTCGGAGTAGCGCATAAGGAAAAATTAAAGCAGTTAAAGAATGAAGTGGATGTGCTCACACTGACTGCGACACCGATTCCCAGAACCCTGAATATGAGTTTAATCGGTATCCGCGACATGTCCGTTCTTGACGAGGCACCGCAGGACCGCCTGCCGATTCAGACATTTGTAATGGAATATAACGAGGAGATGGTCCGGGAGGCAATTGTAAGGGAGCTTGCCAGAAACGGCCAGGTTTACTATGTCCATAACCGTATCAATGATATTACCAATGTGACTGCAAAAATCTCAGCCCTGATTCCGGAAGCGAGAGTGGCTTATGCGCACGGACAGATGGGAGAGAGGCAGCTCGAAGATATCATGCATGATTTTATCCAGGGAGAAATCGATGTTTTGATTTCCACCACCATCATAGAAACCGGCCTGGATATTTCCAACGTCAATACGATTATCATCGACCATTCCGACCGGTTCGGATTAGCACAGCTTTACCAGCTTCGCGGACGTGTCGGGCGAAGTAACCGGGCCGCCTATGCATTCTTAATGTATTCCAGGGATAAAATTCTCAAAGAGGAAGCACAGAAGCGCTTAGAGGCAATCCGTGAATTTACGGAACTGGGATCCGGATTTAAAATCAGCATGCGCGATCTGGAAATCCGCGGAGCCGGAAATCTGCTCGGCATGAAGCAGCACGGGCATATGGAGGCGGTCGGCTTCGAGCTTTACTGCAAAATGCTCGGCGATGCCGTTCTTACCGCAAAAGGAGAGGAAGTAAAGGAAGAGGATTTCGATACGCTGGCGGATCTGGATATCAATGCTTATTTACCGGCCGAATATATTGTGAACGAACCGCAGAAGCTGGAAATGTATCATAAAATCGCATCCATTGAGGGCAAGGTTGATTATGATGAATTCCGAGATGAATTAAAGGACCGTTTCGGAGAACTGCCGCCGCCTGCGGAAGCATTACTGAAGGTGGCGCTGTTAAGGGCACGTGCGAAGGAACTGTATATTACGGAAATCAAGGGTGGAAACGGGAAACTGAAGGTTTCTTTTAAGGAAGGCGCAAAAATCAATCCGGATAAGGTTCCGGAATTTATTGCCTCCTTTGACGGTGCGCTTCGCTATGTGAAAGCCGGAGAACCGGGATTTGAATATACTTATAAAATGAGCGGCATTTCGGAGATAGATGAAAAGAAGCTTTTGGAAGCGGCGGAAATGCTGGTAAACAGAATCAGTGAATTGTATTAAATTGCATTCGGTTTTAGCCGGAATAAAACATTACACGGGCGTGAGCATAATAAAAAACGAGAAGAGTTTTCTCTCTTCCCGCTTTTTTTATGAGGGTAATTTTGAACTCGTATCAAAAGTACGAAATGGTTCTCTTTATCTGCAGCAGAAGTACTGGTTTCCGATGTGATCATAAATTTCGGTTCCCTGAGGGAATTCTGCCTGGAATACCAGATTGTCCGGTCCGAGTGCGCCGATGGTTAAAAGCTCTTCGGCCCACTGATAAACCTGAGGAGGAAGGGCCTGACCCTGTTCCACTCTCTGGATGGTTCTGTAATCATACTGTCCCGGTGCATAAAGCACGTCTGCTAAGGTCTGTGCACCGCTGAAATGATTGTTTAAGCGGTGAAGAATAACACTTCCGGCAAGCTTATGAACACGCTCGATTTGTGCGGGATCATTTGCAAAGATGGAGAAGAAGACGCCTTCTTCCGCATACATCATCTGTGCCAGAAGTTCCCGGTTCTCCATGTTATATGCACACATGGTAGGTGTAACGATATCTACCTTCTGCATTACGGAGCCCTTTGCGGGAACAGGTTTTTTGCTGATGGTATTGGTAGCAACCGTATTTTCGTTTCCGAGAATAATGGATTCCGAGAACGATTCTTCCGAACAGGTAATGATACGTTCCTTATAATTCGCACCTACAACAAATGAGGAGCAGATTAAGGAAGCGATTAAAACTACACTGATTATGATTGCTTCCGGTTTTTTTGCGGTCATAAGAATCCGAATCGAGAGAATGTCGAAATATACTTTTATGAAATTCTTTGCCGATTCTTTGGTGATCCTTAATTCCTTAAGGGTGTTTTCCCAAAAGAGCTTTAAGCTTTCTTTCGAAAAAACGGTTTTTAAAGTTAACATTTTTCCTCACATCTTCTTTCCGGACTTATCACGTACTGCAGGATGTCCTTATAATGATTGGACATTTCCTTGTGAAAATCCTTTCATACCGATTATTGCGACACTATTTGAAGAGATTCCCCCTCTGCAAATATTTCATGAGTTTTGATTATTATAGCAACATTGAAAGAAAAAAGCAACAAAATTTTAATAAATTGTAACATTTTTGTAACAATTTGGAACATGTTGTGGTGGTAATTTTGTAAAAACTAAATCTTGTGGTGAATGAAACAATTCCGTAATAATTTTCCGGCAGATTTCCACGGTAAAAAATATTTGTATTGAAATCGGATGTGGAGTATAATGTCGAAGGATATGTTTTAACAAAGCCATGCCTCAAAAGCTGGAGAAAAGAGGATTAATATGGAGAAGCTGGTATCAATTCGTGAGATTTTTAAAAACAGGGAAGAATACTTAAATAAGGAAATTTCCGTAGGTGGATGGGTCCGCTCGAACCGCGACTCGAAATCCTTCGGTTTCGTTATTATAAATGACGGTACATTCTTCGAGCCGCTTCAGGTGGTTTACCATGACAGTATGGAGAATTTTGCAACGATTGCAAAAATCAATGTCGGTGCGGCTTTAATTGTAAAAGGAACTTTAGTACCGACTCCGGAAGCAAAGCAGCCGTTTGAAATTCAGGCGACGGAAATACTGGTGGAAGGCGATTCCGCACCGGATTATCCGCTTCAGAAAAAACGTCATACGATGGAGTATCTTCGTACCATTACGCATCTGCGTCCGAGAACCAACACCTTCGAGGCCGTTTTCAGAGTGCGCTCTTTAATTGCGTATGCGATTCATAAATTTTTCCAGGAGAGGGATTTTGTATATGTCCATACTCCCCTGATTACCGGCAGTGACTGCGAGGGTGCGGGTGAGATGTTTACCGTAACGACACTGGACTTAAGCAATATTCCGATGACTGAAGACGGAAAGGTTGATTTTTCACAGGACTTCTTTAATAAGAATACAAATCTTACCGTATCGGGACAGTTAAACGGTGAGACCTATGCCATGGCATTTAAAAACATCTATACGTTCGGGCCGACGTTCCGTGCGGAAAATTCCAATACCACGCGTCATGCGGCGGAATTCTGGATGATTGAGCCGGAGATGGCTTTTGCGGA
>CACZRH010000012.1 GCA_902783455.1 uncultured Lachnospiraceae bacterium
GTTGCAAAGCAGCTGGTTGAGGAAAGTCTTGTTCTGGTAAAGAACGAGAAGGATGTTCTTCCCTTAAAGAGCGGCTGCAAAGTGTATGTTACCGGTCCTGCGGCCGATAACGCAAGAGCACAGTGCGGCGGATGGACAATTGACTGGAATAACAGCCCGAATGAGGATATTGAAGGCGTAACCACAATTCTGGACGGGTTTGTGAATGTTGCGCCTGCAGCCGGAATCGAAGTGATTACAAAACCGGAAGAAGCAGAGGATGCGGACGTTGTTTTGCTGGTTGTGGGAGAAGAAGCTTATGCGGAGTGGAACGGAGATACGCCGGATCTGGATTTGTGCGGTGCTTTGGGACTGGAAGGAAATCAGGAAGCAATCAAAGAAGCGGCAGAACTGAAAAAACAGAAAAAGAAAGTAATTGCCTGCATCGTGGCCGGTCGAAACGTAATCATAAAGGATTATGAAAAAAACTGGGATGCTGTGGTAATGTGCTATCTTCCGGGAAGTGAAGGGGACGGTGTTGCAGAGGTCCTTTGCGGCAATCAGAATTTTCAAGGAAAACTGCCGAGCCCGTGGTATTCTTCTTTGGACGAAATCGGGACGGAAGAGTGCATGTATCCCATGGGTTACGGCCTGAATTATAAGTAAACGGGTTTCTCTTTACAAAAAAATACGGATATGATAAAATTCAAAAGCGTTGTAATAATTTCGTAACAATTTTTGCGGACTTATTTTGATGCAATGCATGCACTCGTAGTCTAATGGATAGAACGACGGCCTCCGACGCCGTTAATGCAGGTTCGATTCCTGTCGAGTGCATTTTTCTAACCCTAAATGGATGAAATGGCGTTAAAAACGTTTTTTCAGGGACTTATGGAACCATAGTTTTGGAAACAGTATTTTGGCATAAACGCAGGATATTTTGTGTGTTGGATGCCGGGATTGGATTTTACGGAGTATTCTATGTCAGATAAAAATAAAAACCAGCAGGCGAAGGGTGGAATTTCGTCATTTTTGGACCGCTATTATTTTGCGGCGGCGGCCATTGTTTTTGTAGTCAGTGTTGCAATCGTATTCCTGGTAGTATTCCGGATTGCAAACATCCGCGATGAAAAAGAGGAAAAAGCCCGTCAAATGGAACAGATGGGAGAGATTTCTTCCGACGGAAGAGATTATGCGCTTGAAAAGGATGCACATCCCGAAGTGAATGAGGTGATGGAGGCATATCATAAGGCATTAGCGGATTATGACGAAGAAGTGATTCTGAAATACCTTTTGTATGTAAATCAGAATGAGCTTGATAACATTGCGGTAAAAAGCGAATATATCGAAAGCTATGACAATATCGTTTGCTATACGCAGAAGGCTCAGGCGGAAGGAAGCTATTACGTTTATGTTTCCTATGATTTAAAAATGAAAGGGTATACTACGAAGCTTCCCGGTATTATCGGATGTTATTTCTGCTATGACGAGGAAGGCAATCCGAAAATCTGCCGTCAGAGTGATATTTCCGAAGAAGTTATTACGGACTTCTATGTTGCCTTTTCCAGACAGGAAGTGCAGGATTTGTTTAATCAGACAGCGCTTTCCTATAACGAAACCCTGGACGGGGATGAGCAGTTAAAGAAATACATGGAAGGCTTTGACGAGCTGGTTAAGCAGGAGATGGTTAAGAGGATTGCATTAAGAGCTGCAACGGAAACTCCTTCCGAACCGGCGAGCGAGGAAGTATCGGAGCCGGAACCGGAAGAGAATAAAAGTGATACCGTGGAACCGACAACGGCAGTAAATGTTCGCGGATCCGCTTCCGAAAAGGGTGAATTAAAAGGTCAGGCAACGCCGGGCATGCAGCTTACCAGAGTGGAAGAGATGATTAACGGCTGGAGCCATGTAATCTTTAACGGGGCAGACGGCTATATTAAGACGGAATTTTTAAAGGTTGTCGGAGAAGAATCCGGTACCGGAAATACGGAAAGCACCGGTAATTTCGTAACCGTAAAGGAAGGCGTTAACATTCGTGCCGAGGCTTCCAAGGATGCCAATGTCATTGCAATGGCAGATCCCGGAACCAAGCTTGAGTTGATTGAGAAAAAGGACGGCTGGTGCAAGATTAAATACAACGGACAGACAGCCTATGTAAAAGCGGAATACGTTGAATAATTATTTCGGGAATGCGTTTTTTAAATACAGTAATTACAGAGTATGTGATATAATAAAAGGGTTGAGTTTCAACCCTTTTTTCGTTCATTTAGGAAAGAAATCATATAAAAAACCATATAGGAATTCAGACAGAAATCCAAATAAAAATAATAAAATAATAAAATAATAAATAAAAACTATGGAACAAATCAGAATCAACAAATTTATCAGGGAATGCGGAATAGCGTCCAGACGGGAAGCAGACCGGATGATTGAGGAAGGACGGGTTTTGGTAAACGGGAATCCGGCGACTTCCGGGATGAGTGTATCGGATACGGATGAAATTTTAGTGGACGGGAAAAAGATCTCTGTGATTTTGGAAAAACATATCGTGGCTTTTTATAAACCGAAAGGCGTGACCTGCTCCGAAAAGGATGAGCATGCCGAAGTAACGATTAAAGACGTGTTTGAGTATCCGATTCCGTTAACCTATGCGGGAAGACTGGATAAGGACTCGGAAGGCCTTTTGATCATGACCAATGACGGGGAGCTGATTGATCAGATGATGCGAAGCCGTTACGGGCATGAAAAGGAATATGAAGTAGTATTAAAGTGGGAAGTTACGGATGATTTTTTAAGGAAATTCGAAAAAGGAGTTTATCTTCCGGATTTGGAGGTCACCACAAAATCCTGTAAAATTCAAAAGCTGGATGAAAAATCGGTTGACATAATTCTGACACAGGGACTAAACCGCCAGATCAGAAGAATGTGCAAAGTGCTTGGAAATGAAGTGGTTTCCTTAAAGCGGATTCGGGTAGTAAATATCCGTCTTGGAGATTTAAAGCCGGGAGAAATGCGAAGAATTTCCGGCGAAGAGGAAAAGGAATTAAGAAATACAGTAGGGGGAAAATATGTGGGATAATGAACAGAACCGAATGAAAGAGCTGCACGTAATCTTAAAGGAAGCATCCCGGGCTTATTATGCCGGCGATGAAGAGATTATGAGCAATTTCGAATATGATAAGCTTTATGACGAGCTTGTCGCACTGGAAGAAAAGACGGGAATCGTTTTGTCCGGAAGTCCGACCGTGGAAGTCGGATATGAGGCGGTGGATTTTCTGCCGAAGGAAAAACATGCTTCCCCGATGTTATCGCTTTCGAAAACCAAGAGCAGGGAAGAGCTTGCGGACTGGCTGGGGGATAAAGAAGGTCTGCTTTCCTGGAAACTGGACGGTTTAACCATTGTTTTGACCTATGAAAACGGGGAACTTTTAAAGGCCGTCACGAGAGGAAACGGCGAGGTCGGAGAGATCGTAACACCCAATGCGAAGATGTTTTTAAATCTCCCTCTTAAATTAAGCTACAAAGGTAGTTTGATTCTGCGTGGTGAGGCAGTAATCGGTTATGATGATTTTCGTAAAATCAATGAGCAGATTACGGATCCGGCGCAGCAGTACAAGAATCCGAGAAATCTATGCTCCGGCAGTGTAAGGCAGCTGAACAATGAAATCACAAAGCAAAGAAAGGTGCGTTTCTTTGCATTCTCCTTAGTACAGGCGGAGGGCGTCGATTTTCATAATTCCAGACAGGAGCAGATGGCGTTTTTGCAAAGTCAGGGTTTTGAAACGGTAAATAATATCCTTGTCAATAAGGCGAATATTCAGGATGCCATTGCATGGTATGAGCGTGAAATTGAAACCTACGACATTCCTTCCGATGGACTGGTATTAACGTATGAGGATATTGCTTACGGGATTTCGCTCGGGCGGACCGCAAAGTTTCCACGAAACGCAATTGCTTTTAAATGGCAGGATGAACAGGCAGTTACGACGTTAAAATATATTGAATGGTCGCCGTCCAGAACAGGATTAATTAATCCGGTAGCGGTTTTCGAACCGGTGGAGCTTGAGGGAACCACGGTTTCCCGTGCATCTGTACATAATGTCAGCGTAATGCGCTCGCTGAAACTCGGAATCGGGGATCAGATTACCGTTTATAAAGCCAATATGATTATTCCGCAGATTGCCGAAAATCTGACATGCTCGGATACGGTGGAGATTCCGGAAAAATGTCCCGTTTGCGGGGAAAAGACCGAAATTTTCGAGCAAAACGAAGCAAAGACTTTGATGTGCATCAACCCGGAATGTCCCGTGAAGCAGGTTAAGGCATTTACTCTTTTTGTAAGCCGCGATGCCATGAATTTTGACGGTCTTTCGGAGATGACCATCGAAAAATTCACGGAAAAGGGAATCATTAAGGAGTATGCGGATTTCTTCCATTTTCCGGACCATAAGGATACCATCGTAAACATGGAGGGCTTCGGCGAAACGTCTTATAACAACCTGGTGGAAAGTGCTGAAAAAGCGCGGCATACAACGCTTGCAAGAGTTCTTTGCGGACTCGGAATTGCGGGTGTCGGTGTTGCAAATGCAAAAATCATAGCCAGACATTTTGACGATGATATGAATCTTCTTCGAAATGCATCATTGGAAGAAATCAGTGAAATCGAAGGAGTCGGGGAAGTCATCGGAAAGAGCATTACGGAGTATTTTGCAAATCCGCGCAGGTGTGCGGAGCTGGACAGACTGCTTGGAGAACTGGAAATTCAAAAGACGGTTTTGGGTGAGGATGCAACCGCACTTGCAGGCAAAACCTTTGTCATTACCGGCAGCTTAAATCATTTTAAAGACAGAAGGGCGCTCAAGGAAAAAATCGAGGAAAAAGGCGGCAAGGTGGCAGGAAGCGTATCTTCGAAGACGGAATGCCTGATTAATAATGATTTTGCATCAAACAGCAGTAAGAACAAAACGGCGAAGGAACTCGGAATTGCGATTCTTTCGGAAGAGGATTTCCTTGCAAAATACGGGATTGATGCCGATTTTTAGGGTTTTAAAATGAGCCTTTTTATGATATAATATTTTATTATGTTTTCGGAGAAATCATGCTTTGAAAAAAGAAGCCGGGCTTTGAAGAAAGATGCTTTGCTTTGGTGAAATCCGGAAACAAAAAAAGAAACCGGAGAAGAATCATGCCGATTCGTATACAAAATGATCTCCCTGCAAAGGAGATTCTGGAAAATGAAAATATCTTTGTGATGGATGAAGACCGTGCCGTTCATCAGGACATTCGTCCGCTGAAGGTACTTATTCTGAATGTCATGCCGTTAAAAGAAGAGACGGAACTGCAGTTATTAAGACTGCTTTCGAATTCGCCGCTGCAGACCGACGTGACATTTCTTACCATGAAAAGCCATGTTTCCATCAATACTTCCGCAAGTCATCTGAATAAGTTTTACGTGTATTTTGACGATATAAAGGACCATAAATTCGATGGTCTGATTATTACGGGTGCGCCGGTAGAGCAGATTGAATTTGAGGAAGTGGATTACTGGGAGGAGCTTTGTTCCATCATGGAATGGTCAAAGACGAACGTTACCTCCACATTCCATATCTGCTGGGGCGCGCAGGCGGGATTATATTATCATTTCGGACTGAAGAAAAAGATGCTTGATAAGAAGCTTTGCGGAATCTACCGGCACAGGGTAATGAAGCGGAAAGAGCCCCTTGTCCGTGGCTTTGACGATGAATTCTATGCACCACACAGCCGTTATACGGAGGTTTCTGCAGAAGATATTCATAATACCCCGGAACTGAAAGTGCTTGCCGAATCGGATGAGGCAGGAGTGTTCCTCTGCATGGCAGGTGACGGAAAGCAGATTTTTGTAACCGGTCATCCGGAATATGACCGTTACACGCTTGATTATGAGTACAAAAGAGATATGGGAAAAGGCTTAAATCCGGACCTTCCCGTCAATTATTATCCGGACGATAATCCGGAAAACAAGCCGCTTTTATTATGGCGCTCGCATAGCATGAATCTTTATTCGAACTGGCTGAATTACTATGTATATCAGGTAACACCGTACGAGTTATAGAATTTTTATTAATTTTTTTTCAGAGGTTATTTCATGGAACATTTTCTGGTAAAACTGGAACGAAAATTCGGTAAATACGCGATTCGGAATTTGCCGCTTTATTTAATTATCTGTTACGGTTTCGGATACTTAATGAATATTTTTAAGCCGGAATGGATTTACGTCGTGAATTTAAATCCGTATGCAATTCTGCACGGACAGGTCTGGAGACTGGTTACCTGGATTCTGGTGCCGGAAGAAACCTCCATTTTCTTTGCGATTATCGTCTTATATTTTTATTATTCTTTGGGAAGAACGCTTGAGAAGACCTGGGGAAGCTTTTTGTTTAACGTTTATTTCTTCTCCGGATTTATTCTTACGATTCTGGGCGCTTTCTTAATGTATCTGTATTTCAATACACTCGGAGCAGGCTGGATTGCCATAAATGAAGGGTATTTCCAGTATGTCGTGGAAAGCACCGCCGGAATTAATGCGGGAGGTGAATGGCCGATGCTGCTTGGCGGAAGTTACGCATTTTCGTACATCGCAAGTCTATTCAGCACGTATTACATCAATTTGTCAATTTTCCTTGCGTTTGCGATTATGTATCCGGATGTGAAGGTTTATATATTATTCATTATTCCCGTAAAAGTGAAGGTGATGGGAATTATCTATGTGGTGATTCTCGGCGTCAATATCGCATTTGCATTTTACAAGGGCGGATTTTCCTATGGAATCCTGACACTTGTTACCATCGGGGCATCGCTTTTGAATACGCTTTTATTCTTCATTTATACGAAGAGAGGGCGTTACAAATCGCCGAAAGAAATAAAACGGCAGCATGATTACAAGGTAAAAATCAAAGCCGCAGCGAAACAGACACACCATAAATGCGCAATCTGCGGACAGACGGAAGAGAGCAATCCGAATCTGCAGTTTCGGTATTGTTCGAAATGCAAAGGCAATTATGAATACTGTTCGGAGCACCTTTTTACGCACACGCATGTGCAGTAAGTGAAAACGGAAAAGAGAGCATTGCATGAATAAAGAAGAACTGTTCAGTACACAGTTATCGGAATTAAAAGAATTGGCATCCCTGCAAAACGGCAGGATTTCCATCGATGACGTGAAGGAAGCATTTCACGAGATGGAGCTTGATGATGCGCAGATTCAGTTGATTCTTAAGTACTTAAAGGAAAATACCAGAATCAAAATTGACGGCATCGAAAATTCCGGTGCGGCATCATCCGGGGAATGGGATTCAGAAGAGGATAACCGGGGTGATGTGTCAATTACCGAGGAAGATTCCCAATATATTGCGCTATATTTAGAAGAATTAAAGGATCTGCCTGAGGTTTCGGACGGAAAGAAAAGAGCGCTTTTTATGTCTGCCATGAACGGGGAAAAACAGGCAAAAGAGGAACTGATCTGTGCTCTTTTACCGCAGGTGGTGGATTTGTCGAAGCTGTATTCCGGACAGGGGGTTCCCCTGGAGGATTTAATCGGGGAAGGAAATGTGGCGCTTGCCATGTCCATGGATGTAATCGAACAGGAAGAAAGCCCGGAAGATGCCGAGGCCATGGTGGCTGGAATGATTATGCGCGCAATGGAAGAGCTTGTGAATGAGGATTCCCTCTCAAAGGATGCCTTTGAAGAATGGGCGGAGCGCGCCAATGAGGTTTTGGATAAAGCCAGAGAGCTTTCCGAGACGCTTCTTCGAAAGATTACGATTGAAGAGCTGTGCGAGGAAGAGGGATTTGATAAGGAATTCGTTCTGGAAGTACTGGATATTACCGGAGGCGGAATCGAGTATCTGGAACTCGGGAATAAACCGGAAGGCACGGAGTAGAAAGCAAAATGTCCGACACGTTAGACCGTTCATTTAAATATACGATGATGGATACCACCAGAATTTATGTCGGCGGAAGAATGACCTATCAGGAAATGATTGAATGGGACGATGTCCCGTTCAAAATCAAGGCCATTGTCAACAAGGAATTTGTACCGGCAGCAGGAACAACGGAAATTACTTTTCCGGATCATTTTCGCATAATTGAAAAAGATTCCTTTTTATTCCAGGTTCTGAAAACTTTGAAAACCAAAGTAAAAGTGGATATTCCGGTACTGAAAAAGGGAAAATCCGAAGAGAGTATTATTTATAAAAGCAGAGTCTGTTCCATCGATGAGTATCTTGATCTGATAAAGGACGGAAGCTTAAATTTGACACTTTCGGACGGAACGGTGAAAGAGGCGGTTCCGGAAGAAATATCGTTTTCCAAACTTGCCGTAATGATTTATTCCGCATAGGAAGTCAAACTGCATAAGTTTTCATAAGTCAATCTGTGAAAAATGACGAAAACGAATCTGTAAATGTATTTGATGTACGGGGTATGTTAAAATAAATTAGTTATAGTGAACCATTCTGTGGCTTGCTGTAAGTATTGGGGTTGTGTAAATATAATTTACACATAAGGAGTTACATGGCTATTACCGATAACAACGGAAACAGTTTATCTTCGAATCCTCCTGCGGAGAGTCTTTCGAGTACAAAACGCAGAAAAGAGAAGAGTCTTGCGAATAATCCGAATCGAAACAAATATACAAAGTTTCGATATCTTTTGATTGTCGAGAATGTATTGATTGCTCTTGCATTCGGTCTTTTTATTGTTGTTTATTTCAATATTTCCAGCATCGGTCATTTAAATCTGTTAATTATCTGGATGATTTCTTTGGGAATCGGTCTGCTTGTCGGCGGACTGGTGATTTTCTTCCGCATTATCAAAGTACTAAGCCAGAAAGATCTTCCCGTTTACCAGAATTTCCTCGGGGATGAAAATGTGGACCCGGAAACGGGACTTTACTATTATGACGTTTTCTCAAACGAAGTAACGGATGCCATGCAGATTTCCTTAATCAACTGTTATCTGGCCTCCTTCCAGATTGAGGGATTCGAGCATCTGCGTCACTTTGTGGGATTCCAGAAAGCAACGGATACCATGGCGGAAATCGGTGAGGTATTCCGTTCGAACGGTGCGGAAATGATGGGACACAGAGTCATCTGCGGAACCAGATCCTCACATGAATTCATGCTCTTTATTTCCGAATGTGATGATGTGAAAGAGGTCCGGAGATTTTTGAATAAAATCATGACGGAAATCAACGGAATCCTGTTACGTCTTCCCACCGCCGAGAATTTCACCGCATATTGCGGATTTGCATGTTACGATACGCATGCATCGAATTTCGACGAACTGGTGAAATTTACCGGATTTGCCGTAACCGAAGCGGGAATGTTCCATAAGGTGGAACCGCACATTTTCTCGCCGGATGCTTATAAGCGTCAGGAAAATGAATATATCAAGGACGACAAATTAAGAAAGATTCTCGATAATAACGAACTGCAGTATAATTTCCAACCGATTGTCAGTGCCAAGACGGGTAAGATTTTTGCATACGAAGCCCTGATGCGTACCAGAAAAGAAGTGGGACTGGCGCCGACCGACGTTTTGGAACTTGCCGCAAGACAGGATCGTCTGTATGAAGTCGAGCATTACACCTTCTATAATGTCATCCAGATTATGAACGAGCATGCGGATGCATTCGAAGACAGAAGATTATTCTTAAACAGTATCCCGACAGTAATCATCAAAGAAGGTGAATTTGATGAACTGATGGAAAAATATAAGGATGTTATGAAACACCTTGTAATCGAGATTACCGAGAACGGAATGCAGTCCGAGGAATCCTGTGAGATTGTGCATAAGTACATGCAGAAATCCGGCTGTGAACTGGCACTTGATGATTATGGTACCGGATATTCGAATGCGACTACACTTTTAAATAACTCGCCGCATTACCTGAAACTGGATCACTCAATTATCATGGGTATCGATACGGACTCCAAGAAACAGCATCTGGTTTCGAATTACATTGATTTTGCAAACAACCATAACATGATGATTCTTGCGGAAGGCGTGGAAACAGCGGAAGAGCTGCAGATGGTTATTCAGCTCGGATGTCACTTAATTCAGGGCTTCTATACCGGAAGACCCAATAAGGAAATTGTGGATGCCATTGCAAAGCCGATTGAGGACGAGATTCTCGCCATCAATTTAAAGCTTGCAAAGCTGGCAGTGGAAAGCAAGGTTTACGAAGCATCCAATTACGACAATATTTCCCTGATTGCTCTTGCTTTGGATTATTATTCGGATATTCATATCAAGGAATCCGCTGTAAGAATTGTGGGAGATAAGAACAGGGAAGTATCCATCGAAATTTCCATTGCGGATAATACGAAGACGAATGTTTCCATCCGCGATGTCAATATGAGAGGAAAGAAGGGACCGGTAATCAACATCGGTGAAAACTCTCAGCTGATCTTAAATATCGAAGGCGACAACTTATTCTCGTTTGAGGGTATCCGGGTTCCGAAGTCTTCCAAACTGATTGTTCAGGGCAGCGGTAATCTTACGGTTCATGTGGATCATAATAACGGAATCGGAATCGGAAATTCCAACAATGCGAACAATGCTCCGGATCCGTACGGAAATATCATCTTTGAACAGGAAGGAAAAATCCGTATTGAAACCAATTCGGATACCGCAATCGGAATTGGCGGCGTATTTGCCGATGAAGACAGTGAAATCCGCTTAAGCAGCGGTACTTATGAAATCCTGGCAAGCGGTTCGAAGAGCGTCGGAATCGGTTCCATGGAAGGCTATACCAGACTTGTACTGGATCGCTGCAAAATCAGTATTTATGCATCCGGTGCGGATACGGTCGGAATCGGATCGTTCGGTGGCTGGGTAGATATTTCCTCCGTTGCGGATATTGAACTGGAAGTATCCGGAAGCAATGCAACCGGTATCGGATGTCTGTATGACAGGGAAGGATCAATTGCATTAAACGAAGGTGTTGTATCGGTTACCAATCACTGTATGGACGGTGTCGGAATCGGTTCGAAGAACGGAAATCTCGACATTCAGCTGTTTGGTGAAGAAATATTTGTTTTCGCGGAAGGTTCGGAAGTCGGCGGTATCGGAAACTACCGCGGTGCCGGAAATGTATCCGTTCGAAACGGAGCAGTCATAAAGGTTGCTTTGATGGCAGCACTTCCGATTGCACTCGGCGGATTAAAAGGACGACTGGAAATCACGGGCGGAAATATCATGGCGGATATGGAAGGCTGTCCGCAGCCTGTAAACTCCTATAATGTTCCGGTATATCATCAGGAAATTAAAGATACGGATCTTTACTGTAAGAAAATTGAAACGGAAGAAGGAACGTATCAGTATGTTGCGAATCTTGCAGACCGTTTTGAAAATCTCCACATTTACATTCCGAAGAACTGCAAGGAGATGGATTTGCAACTGTAGTTGAACAAAGAAAGCAAAAATAAGGAAATACCGGGAATCCGGTATTTCCTTTTGTGATTCATTATAAACAGGAAAGGAAAAGAAAAATGCAGAAAGTAAAAGGAACGATTCCCGAGACCTATGAAATCATTGAGGACCGGTTCAGTGCAGACTTAAATTCCGCAGTAATGCTTTTGCAGCATAAAAAAACGAAAGCAAGAGTAGCGCTTATTTCGAATGAAGATGAGAATAAGGTATTTTATATCGGTTTTCGGACTCCCGTCGAGAACAGTACCGGAGTACCGCATATTCTGGAGCATTCGGTGCTTTGCGGATCGGATAAGTTTCCATTAAAGGATCCGTTTGTGGAGCTTGCCAAAGGTTCCCTGAATACATTTTTAAATGCCATGACCTTCCCGGATAAGACCGTATATCCCGTAGCAAGCTGCAATGATAAGGATTTTAGAAATCTGATGCATGTTTATCTGGATGCGGTTTTTCATCCGAATATTTATCGTTATCGCGAGATTTTCGAACAGGAAGGATGGCGCTATGAACTGGAAAATGAGGATGACGAACTTACCATAAACGGTGTCGTTTATTCGGAGATGAAGGGTGCCTTTTCATCCGCAGAGGACGTGATGGAGAGACAGATTATGAATTCCCTTTTCCCGGATATTACGTATGGTGTGGAATCCGGCGGGGATCCGGATGTGATTCCCTCTTTAAGTTATGAGGAGTTCCTGGATTTCCACAGAAGATATTATCATCCCACGAACAGTTATATTTATCTTTACGGCAATATGGATATGGGCGAGAATCTTGAATTCATCGACCGGGAATATTTGTCCGCATATGACTGTCAGCCCGTAGATTCCGAAATCCATCTTCAGAAACCCTTTGAAAAACCGGTTGAAAAAATAATCGAGCTTCCGGTGACGGAAGAGGATGAAGAAGGCACCTTTTTAACATACAATGTCGTGATGGGTGAAAACAACGATAAGGAACGCTATGCGGCCATCCGGATTCTGGATTATGCCATCTGTTCCGCACCGGGGGCACCGCTAAAAACGGCACTGATTGATAAAGGTATCGGCAAGGATGTTTATTCTTCCTATGAAAACGGCATTCGTCAGCAGTATTTCAGCATTGTGGCACGTGATGCAAATGAAAACCGGAAAGAGGAATTTTTGGCGACCATTCGTGAGGTATTATCCAAAATCGCTGAGGAAGGTTTCGAGGAAAAAGCCTTAAGAGCGGCCATCAGCCGGATGGAATTTGCTTACCGTGAAGCGGATTTCGGTCATTATCCGAAAGGACTTGTATACGGCCTTCAGATGCTTGACAGCTGGCTTTATGATGATTCCAAGGCATTCTGGCATATTGAGGCGGATGAAACATTCCGGAAATTAAAGGAGAATGTGAAAACCGGATATTTTGAGAATCTTTTAAAAACCTTTCTTTTGGAAAATCCCCATTCCGCAGTTGTTATGGGAATTCCGAAAGCCGGTCTGAACGAGAAAAAAGAAGCGGAATTAAAGAAAAAGCTTCAGGATTACAAGGCATCTTTATCCAAAGAGGAAATTGAAAAGCTGGTTGAGGATACAAAGAATCTGAAAACCTATCAGAATACTCCGAATACGAAAGAAGCGATGGAATCGATTCCGCTTCTTGCCAGAGAGGACTTAAAAAAAGAAATTATTCCGCTTACCATTCGCGAAGAAAAATCGGACGGAAATACGATTCTTTATCATGATATTTTTACGGGCGGAATCGCATATATTACGCTTTCCTTTGATGCGGATAAGCTTCCGGTAAGACTGTATCCGTATATGGCACTTTTGAAAAACTGCATGGGTCTGATGGATACGCGGTCTTATAAATACGGCGATTTAATCCATGAAGTGGATTTGTATACCGGTGGCGCAGTACCGGATTTATCGGTTGTTCGGCCCTGTGGGCAGGAGAAGGCGGAATTATATCTGGAATTTCGCTTTAAATCGCTTTATGAGAACGTGGAAAAGGCATTTGAGCTTGCAAGAGAAGTTCTTTTTACTTCAAAGATTGAAGATGAGAAAAGGCTTAAAGAATTAATCTCCGAATTTCGTTCCAGAATTGAAGCATCCGCATTTTCCACAGGTCATTCCATTGCCCTTGGAAGGCTGTCTTCTTATTATTCCGAAACAGGCATGATTTTGGAACTGACCGGCGGAATTGAATTTTTAAGATTCTTACAGGATGCGGATGATCATTTCAATGAACGAAAAGAAGATCTGATTCAGGGAATGAAAACGGCTGCCATGTATATTCTTCGTCCGGAAAATCTTTTGATGGATGTGATTTCACCGGCGGAAATATCCCTGGGAATTGAAAAGGAATTAAACCGCACGAAAGAAGCGGCTTACACAGAACCGCTTATACAGGAGGAAAAGGGAGAGCTTATTCTCCGTCAGAAAAACGAAGGATTCCGTACTGCCGGAGATGTACAGTATGTTGCGTGCGGCGGATATGCCGATCTGGAAAAATATCCGTTTAAGGGCAGTGTTTATGTGATGCGGACGATTCTTGCCTATGATTATCTTTGGAACAATGTACGCGTAAACGGTGGTGCATACGGCTGTATCTCCGTATTTTCCAGAAGCGGAGTCTGCGGACTGGTATCGTACCGCGATCCGAATCTGAAGGAAACCATTGAAATTTTTAAAGGGATTCCCGAGTATCTTAAAAATTTTGAGGGTGATGAAAAACTGATGACCAAATATATCATCGGAACGCTTTCCGAACAGGATATCCCGCTTTCGCCTTCTGCCCGTGGAAGCAGAAGCTATAAGGCATACCGGAATCATCTAACGGAAGCGGTTCTTCAAAAGGAAAGAGATGAATTATTAAATGTAACCGTTGAGGATATCCGTTCACTTGCGGAGTATGTAAGTAATGCACTTAGGGATAACAATCTTTGTGTAGTCGGTTCCTCCGGTGCAATCGACAGATGCAGTGAGATTTTCAAAGAGACGAAGAACCTGATTTAGGAGTGTTTCCAAGGGCGGGAAATCGCTTTTGAAAAAATATTTAAAAAATATCCATAAAAAATTTCTCCCGGATTCGTATCTATATCAGAAGCGCACGAAGGATATCCAAAAGATATACAGATAAGAAAGATATAGAAGCAAATAACGGGAGATTTTTTTAGGAGGATTTGAAATATGTATAAGAAAAAGTTAAAGAAAAGCGCAATTGTAATCGGAATTATTTTAACCGCAGCACTTACCATGAGCGGATGTAAAAAGAATACCAAATATGCGATGGCAACCGCTGCACCCCAGATGAATTCCAAGGAAATGGCAAGGGGAATTGCGGCAGGTGAGGCAATGGAATATAACTATGAGGACTATGCCGATTATGATTATGAATATGATTATGCGGGAGAAAGCATGGCAGAACCGGAAGCATACTTAACCGGAGACGGCGGCGGAGATTATTATGAAGACGGTCAGATCATTGACAGCGGTTCGGCATCCAACAGCGTCGGAAATGCAGAAAAGAGAAAATTAATCCGTACCGTGGATTTACAGGTTGAGACCAAGGAATACGATCAGTTAAGAGCCGGAATCGAAGAGCAGATTAAGGAACTCGGCGGTTATGTGGAAAATGAATATTCCTATAACGGAAGTACAATCAATAATAATTATTATTATGAATATGATTATGGATACAGCAGAAATGACCGCAGATATACCAATATGATTATCCGTATTCCGGATGCGAATTTAGACAGCTTCGTAACCGTAATGAGTGGCATGTCAAATGTGGTTTCCAAGACCTCAACGGCAACGGATGTATCCTTACAGTATACCGATTTGGAAAGCAAGAGAGATATGTACCGCGCAGAGCAGGAAAGCTTAATGCAGCTTCTTGAAAAAGCGGAGTCGATTGAAGATATCACGTATCTTACTTCGAGACTTACCGATGTACGTTACAACATCGAAAGCATGGAGCGTCAGCTTCGTTTATATGATAATCAGGTGGATTACGCAACCGTAAGCTTAAAGGTTACCGAAGTGGAAGTATTAACGCCCCAGGTAATAGAGCAGAAGACTCCTGCGGAAGAGATTAAAGAAGGATTTCAGGCTTCTTTAGATGATGTCATCAATTCCTTAAAGAGAACGGGAATGAACTTAGTAATCAATCTTCCTTACATCGCCCGCACCCTGGTCATCCTCGCAATTATCGGCGGTATCGGATTTGCGGTTGTTCGTATCATCATCGCAGTTATTAAGAAGAGCATAAGAAAAAGAAGAGCAAAGAAAGCGGCAGCAGCTGCGGCACAAAACGCGGCCGAAGGTAATGCAGAGGCAAAAATCACAGAAGATGGTGCAGCTAAGAATGCAACTGAAACGAATAAACAGGAATCATAAAGAATAATTGGGAATGAATCAAAACAAAAAGACGATCATACAGGAAACGGGGGCAGTCCCTTATCGGGATGCTCCCGTTTCCGTTTGCGCCAGTCAACCCGGCCCGTTGTTTTTTTGGTGTAAAAAGGGTAAAATATACAGGTTAAGGATTTTTTCAGTAATCAGAAACCGGAGATTTTTATGAGCGAAGAAACAAACAAAACCAGATCCGGATATGTCGGAATCATCGGACGTCCGAATGTCGGGAAATCCACACTGATGAACCGGATTATCGGACAAAAAATAGCAATCACTTCATCCAAACCGCAGACTACGAGAAATATCATTCAGACCGTTGTGACCAGGGATGATGCGCAGATTATTTTTCTGGATACTCCCGGAATTCATAAGTCGCAGAATAAACTCGGTGATTATATGGTTCGAAGTGCAAAAAGTGTGGTAAATGAGGCCGATGTGGTATTGTGGCTGGTAGAACCGACGGATTATATCGGGGCAGGAGAAAAAGCCATTACAGATATTTTAAAGACACTGCATATTCCGGTGATTCTGGTTATTAATAAAGTGGATACGATTAAGAAGGATGAAATTCTTCATTTTATCGATACCTATCAAAAAGAAATGAAATTTACCGAAGTCATTCCCGTTTCCGCACTAAAGGGAAATAACGTGGATCTTTTAATGGATACGATTATTTCGTATCTTCCGAAGGGACCGTTTTATTATGATCCCGAGACGGTTACCGATCAGACGGAGAGAGAGATTGCTGCTGAGATTATCCGGGAAAAAGCACTGCGTTTTATGAGGGATGAGATTCCCCACGGAATTGCTGTAACGATTGATAAAATGGAGTTTCAAAGCGGGCTTTGCGTATTGGAAGCAACCATCGTCTGTGAGAAGGAGTCCCATAAAGGGATGATTATCGGAAAAGGCGGTTCGATGCTGAAAAAAATCGGAACCGCAGCCAGAGAAGATATCGAAAAAATGCTTGCCATTAAAGTGAATCTGAAGCTGTGGGTAAAGGTTCGAAGCAACTGGCGAGATGATGAATATCTGTTAAAGGATCTTGGTTTTCGCAAGAAGGATGAGTAAAGAAAGACGGAAAGTAATCAGTGAATGACGTATCGGTAACGGGAATTGTAATTAAATCGGAACCTATCGGGGAATATGACCGAAGGGTGGTGCTTCTGACAAAGGAAAGGGGAAAAATCAGCGTCTTTGCAAGAGGTGCCATGCGTCCGAATAACCGATTCGTGGCAAGTACGAATCCGTTTATCTTTGGGATTTTTGATCTTTATGCAGGAAGCAATTCCTATTCGCTTTCCAAGGTTGAGGTGAAGGAGTATTTCGAGGGATTTCGTACGAATCTGGATTTGACGTTTTACGGGACCTATTTTCTGGAAATTGCAGATTATTACGGCAGGGAGAATGCGGACAATGTCGGACTGATGAGGCTTTTGTATAAAGCGCTGACTCTGCTTTTGGATGACTCCGTGGATAATGAATTTGTCAAAACCATTTTCGAAATGAAGGCCATTATGCTCGAAGGCGAATTCCCGGGAATTCCGGATGACAGTGATCTGCCGCAGGGAGCAAGGAAGGCAGTTCGGTATGTATACGATTCCAAACCGGAGAATGTTTTTTCTTTTTCTTTATCGGGAGAGACCTTTGAAAAATTAAAAAAAGAAGTTCGGGAAATCTGTAATCAGACGTTTGACCGGGAATTCAAGAGTCTTGCAATGATTCAGTTTACACAAAATCAATAAAATTGGAATTTGTTATGTTAAAAATCAAAACGGGATTGATCAATTTCATAAAGAAGCTGGAAGCGCATATGGAGAAATATCCTTATCCGTATGCTTTTTTCATTCCCTTTTTTATTCAGCTTCTGTTGTTTGCAATCTATCAGATTTATCCGCTCGGAGATCAGGTGTATCTCCGGATGGACTGCTATCATCAGTACGCACCTTTCTTAAAGGAATTCTATACCAGAATGCATTCGGGCTCCGGACTTTTCTTTGCATGGGAGAACGGACTCGGTGTGAATTACTGGGCGCATTATGCCTATTATCTGTCGTCACCGTTGAATCTGATTTTTCTTCTGTTTCCGAAAAAATTCCTGCTTGAAGGTATCGAGTTCGGAATTATTTTAAAGGGTTCCCTGGCATCGGTTTCATTTCTTTATTATCTGAATTCCCATTCACAGAAAAAAGACATTGTCCGGATTGCTTTTTCCTGCTTTTACGGACTTTCTGCCTATATGCTTGCATATTCCTGTAATGTAATGTGGCCGGAGACCTATATTCTGTTTCCACTGATCATGCTCGGTGTTGAGAGAATCACGCAGGGAAAGAGCAGCAGATTATATGGGATTGCACTTTGCCTTTCGGTATTTGCAAATTTCTATATTACGATTATTGCCGGAATTGCAATAGTGCTTTACTTTATCGTAAATCTGATCATTCATTTTAAGGACGGGGATTTTGCAAAGGAAGAAAAGGTCAGCGTTATGAGGCTGATCGGGGAGAATGCCTTAAAAACCGGACGTTTCTTTTTAACTACAATTGTAGTTTGTTTGATTACTGCAATTTTTCTTTTGCCGGTTTATCTGTGTCTGAAAAACACCAACGCCGGTGCATTCGAATTTCCGACGGAATGGGAGAGTTATTTCGGCTATCATGAGCTTTTCGGAAGGATGCTTGCAAATGTCAATACCATTCAGAGCGATTCCGACTTGCCGAATCTGTATGCATCCGTGCTGGCGTTTTTGCTGACCGGAATGTACATGGCGAATTCGAAAGTTACTTTAAAGAGTAAAATTTCAAAAGGCATTTTGATTTTGGCACTTTTATTCAGCTTTCAGTGGAATATACCGACCTATATCTGGCATGGCTTTCATTTCCCGAATTCGTTTCCGGCAAGACATTCCTTTTTCTTTATTTTCCTTCTGCTTTCCATGGGAGCGGAATGCTATGAGAAAAGAGAAGGCCTCGGTAAAATTGAGATTGTTATCATTTCGGCATTTTATGCCATCGGCTGCGGTGTACTTTGGTTCTTTCTGTCACGAAACGATTTGCTGAACGGGCTTACCACCTATCTTTGCTCCATTCTGTTTATTGTTCTCTATGGAGCCTTGATGTATTTTTCCGGATATATGGGAAAACGGGTATTTCAAACCCTGATTTTAACCGTTGCACTGATTGAATGTCTGACCAATACTCTGGCGATCGGAATCAATTCCACCGTTAACCGGGACGATTATGTGAAGGATGAAGAGATTACACAGAAGACCCTGGCTTATCTGGATGAGTTAAACGGGGATGAAAATGCGGGATTTTACCGTGTGGAAGAATATAACCGGAAATTCATGAATGAAGCGGCCTGGGACGGATACAAGGGCGCATCGTATTTTTCCTCAACCATATCCGACGGAGTCCGGCAGTTTTATGCGGATATGGGGTTGCGGCACAGCGACGTGGCCTATTCCTTCCAGGGATCCTCGCCTTTTCTGACATCTTTTTTCGGCGTAAAATATATTCTCTCCGGGAAGGAAGAAGCGCCGGGAGAAACTTTCCGGGGATTTGAATTTTCCGATGAAACAGAAACGGTTTATGTTTATGAAAACAGTTATCCTTTAAGCGTGGGCTTTGCGGTTCCGGACGGCGTGGATGAAAAGACGGAATATGAAACCCGCCGGCCGTTTAAGAATCAGAATGAATTGGCATCCCTTCTGATGGAAGATTCCGATGTATATCTATATAAAATCCTTCCGCAGTACGAAGTGGAAGAGAATCAGAAATATACCTATGGTGCAAACGGCAAAAATTCCGTCACCGGAACGGGAACGGTATACTTTGTACCGGCCGGGAAACACGTATTTTTCTATGTGAATAATTATATTGATTCCATACGGATTCTGATTCAGGATACCAATCGCATCACGCTGGATTCTAAGAAGGAAAGCGATTTGAAATTCCGCCATATTCTGGATCTTGGTGTCTATGAGGAGGATAGGTTTTTAGTATTTATAAGTGAGACGGAACCGGATACGGAGCTGACCTTTCAGGCATATTGCTTCCAGGAAGATACCTATTTAAAACTGATGGAAAAATTATCGGAGGATCAGCTTACCGTTACATCCTATTCCTCCAACGGTTTAAAAGGAAATATTATCTGTCACAGGGATGAAACGTTATTGTTTTCCATTCCGTATGACGAAGGCTTTACGGTAATGGTGGACGGAGTGAAAACAGAATCGAAAGCCTTTGAGGGAGCGTTTTTATCGGTTCCCTTAAGCGAGGGAGAGCATTCGGTTGAAATATCCTATATTCCGCCCGGATTCGTGAAGGGTCTGTATTTAAGTTTGGCGGGAATTTTGCTTGCGGCAGTTTCCGTTACGTTCGGAACCCTGATTCGAAGAAAGAAAGCAAAGCAGAGCGAAAACAAAGGAGCAGTATATGGGTCTTGAAAGCGTCCGATATGATGCGTTTATCAGTTACAGACATTGTGAACTTGACAGCTTCGTATCCGAAAATCTTCATAAAAAACTGGAAAGCTTCAAGCTTCCGAAATCCGTTGTGAAAAAATACGGATTGAAGAAGACCCGTATTGAGCGTGTTTTCCGGGATGAAGCAGAGCTTCCGCTGTCGGAGGATTTATCCGACCCGATTATGGCAGCGTTGAATAATTCGGAATTTCTGATTGTCATCTGTACGCCGCGACTTTCGCTTTCCAAATGGTGTTTAAAAGAAATTGAGACATTTTTGCAAAATCATGAACGGAAAAATGTTCTCCTTGTCTTAGCGGAAGGCGAACCAAATGAATCCTTTCCGGAAATTGTAACCTATGAAGACATAAAGACCAAGGATGTTGACGGCAACGAGGTTTTCGTCCGCAGGGAAAGGGAACCGCTTGCTGCGGACTGCAGAGGGGAGAATAACAAACAGCGTTTAAAGGCAATGGATAATGCTGTGCTGAAGCTCTGTGCGGCTATTTTTGGATTAAATTATGATGATTTAAAGCAGCGTCACCGGGAGCAGCAGATTAAAAGAAGAATGATTCTGATGGAAATCATCATGGCCGTGGTTGCGCTGTTTGCGATTGTCTGCATTTTATTTACGGTCCGGTTGAACCGGCAGAATAAGATTATTCAGGAGAAATACGCCGGTTCCATGGCGGGCGTTTCCGAAGAACTTTTCGGAATCGGCAGAAGAAGGGATGCAGTTTATGCAGCCAGAAGCGTGCTTCCGGATCATGCATCCAAAGGGTATAATGAAGATGCATACCGTGCGCTTGTAAAGGCACTCGGTGTTTACGGATTCTATAATTCGTTCCTGCCGGAGAGCGTTGTCGGAATTCCCGCAAAAATCGTGAGCTTTCAGGTTTCAAAGGACCGTGAAAAAATGATGATTCTAAGCTCCGATTGTTCCCTTGTCGCAATGGAAATAAAGACGGGAAAAATTCTCATCGAAATTCCAAACGTGGAAATCTATGATTATAATTTTTCCGGAAATGACGGAATCATTTATTCCACGTATGATGAAATCCGGTATGCGGATATTGAAAGCGGTGAAGAAACCATTTTGGAATCCGGCGTGGGAAGAGTGGTTGTTTCCCCTGTTTCGGATATTACCTGTACGCTCAGCGGACAGGGGATTCGCGGCTATAAAGGTCAGAATATGCTCTATGAAATAAATTATGCCAAAGCGGGAATTCAACTGGAAAACGGAGTGTATTCGGATGTATATATGAGCGAAGATGCGGATTATGCGGCATGCGTTTTTCAGGAAGAGTATTACGACGGGGAAGCATGGGTAATTCAGTTCGAGCCGGAACGCGGAAAAATGGATATGGGAATTAACATCCTGCTTCCGGAAGAGGTTGAGGTAGCAACGGACGGGAAGTATGTATATCTCGATTACATAAAAGAAGACGAAGGGATGGAACAGGCATGTACGATTTTATCCCAGATCAGCGTGGCAAAAAAGAAGTATGAAAATGCGGTTTCCGTAAGTGGCGAGGATTTAAACTGTGATCTTTTGGTCAATCCGTACGGAATCTGCATTTACGGAAATAACGAAGCAATGCTGTTTGATTATGCGCTGGAATATGCAGGCGTACTGACCAGAGGAAACCTGATTCAGGATGTATTTTCTTATGAGGACGGGTTTGGCGTAATCGATTCCTTCGGACAGGTGTATTTCTTAAGCAATTTTTATGATACGGGTGCTGACTTAACGGGGCGGTTTTTCCCGGCACAGAAGATTGCCCATAATAATTTATGTCGTTATCGGGACGGAAGATTCTATATCCAGTTTGACGAGGATAAAAGCAGTGTTGCCGTGTATGTTCCGCATAATGGGGAGGGAGTTACTCTGTTAGGAGATGTGGATCCGGAAGAAAGTGTGGAAATAAATCGATATGATATTCAAAAACCCGATGAGGAATATTCGTCATCCATCAGCGGGGAAGCATTAAAGACGGCTATTTTAAGCGATGACGGAAAGTATTATGCGGCGCAGTCCTCGGACGGGGAAACAACATTCCTTGATGCCGCATCCGGCAGGGAAATTCGAACGATTTATCTGGACGGTTATCTTTGTGGATTTCATAGGATTGATCAATACGACTGTTACATCGTATCGGATTCCAATCATCATTATTTCTTTGATTCCGATTTTCGTTGCTTTACGGAAATTGACGGTTCTGCCGTTGCCGGGATTGCTTCGAATGGGAAAGATCCCGTAATTTACGGCGGTTACGGTGATTATTATGCAATTTCACTTTATTCCTATGAGGAGATTCTAAAAAAAGCGGATGAACTTTTAGGAAATTACGTTCCGGGAGAAAGAATCCGCGAGAAGTATAATATCCGATAGAATCATCCACCTTGCAAAGACAGGGGCGGTCGGGTATAATGGTGTTTGTTTTAAATGCGTATATAATTTAGAGAAAAGATATAAAGGAGTTTTTGTTATGGAAAAGACATTGGACAAAGTTAAGAATCTCTGTAAAGCACGCGGCTTTATTTATCCGGGTTCCGAGATTTACGGCGGGCTTGCAAATACCTGGGATTACGGAAATTTAGGTGTGGAGCTTAAAAATAACGTAAAGAGAGCATGGTGGCAGAAATTCATTCAGGAGAATCCTTATAACGTAGGTGTGGACTGCGCAATTTTGATGAACCCGCAGACATGGGTTGCTTCCGGACATCTGGGAAGCTTCTCCGATCCGCTGATGGACTGCAAGGAATGTCATGAGCGTTTCCGTGCGGATAAGGTAATTGAAGACTGGGCACACGATAACAATGTGACGTTAGAGAGCAGCGTTGACGGCTGGAGCGGAGAGAAGATGATGACGTTCATCAAAGACAACAGCATTCCCTGTCCTTCCTGCGGCAAGCACAATTTTACCGATATCCGTCAGTTTAACTTAATGTTTAAGACCTTCCAGGGCGTTACGGAAGATGCATCCGCTACCGTATATTTAAGACCGGAAACCGCACAGGGTATTTTTGTTAACTTCAAGAATGTTCAGCGTACATCCAGAAAGAAGATTCCGTTTGGTATCGGTCAGATTGGAAAATCCTTCCGAAACGAGATTACGCCCGGTAACTTTACTTTCCGTACCCGTGAATTCGAGCAGATGGAACTGGAATTCTTCTGTCAGCCGGGAACCGATTTGGAATGGTATGAGTATTGGAAGAAATTCTGCAAGGAATGGCTGCTTTCTCTTGGCATGAAGGAAGAGGAACTTCGTTTCCGTGAGCATGATCCCGAAGAGCTGGCATTTTATTCCAAGGGAACGCAGGATATCGAGTATCTGTTCCCGACCATTGGCTGGGGCGAGCTTTGGGGTATCGCGGACCGCACCGATTACGATTTAACTCAGCATCAGAATGTATCCAAGCAGGATATGACCTATTTTGATGATGAGACCAACGAAAGATACATTCCGTATGTTATTGAGCCCTCGCTCGGCGCGGACAGAATGGTGCTTGCATTCCTTTGCGCGGCATATGATGAAGAGAACATCGGAACGGAAGAGAAGCCGGATATGCGTACCGTAATGCATTTCCATCCGGCAATTGCACCCGTAAAAATCGGCGTGCTTCCTCTTTCCAAGAAGTTAAATGAAGGCGCAGAGAAGATTTATGCGAAATTATCAAAGAAATATGTATGCGAATTCGATGATCGCGGAAACATCGGTAAGAGATATCGTCGTCAGGACGAAATCGGAACACCGTTCTGCGTAACCTATGATTTCGATTCCGAAACCGATAACTGCGTAACCGTAAGATTCCGTGATTCCATGGAACAGGTAAGGATTTCCATTGATGAACTGGATGCATTCTTTGCCGATAAGTTTGAGTTTTAATTAGTCATAATTAGTTTTTATACAGAAATCATTTGTTTCATTTTGAAACATTGACAGGCAGCAATGGCGCGGCTCTTTCACGATAAGTGATTGAGCCGTTTTCTGCTTAAAGCCTGAAACAGCGCAATTTGAGGCTTTCCGGCGATTGGCCGTGCCGGAATGAGAGAAGAAATTCTCCTTTTTGAAAGCTTTTTAAGGTTGACATAAAGGATGGAAAAATGTTGACTTTACAGGTTAATAGGCGTAATATTTATGTTTGGGAAATTATTAAATTTGTATAAAATTCCCGGACGGAACTTTCAGTTATCATAATTTATTTAGGGAAGATTAATACTTAGAAAAAGCATGATTATTGAAAGCAGGGAACCGGTATGTTAAATACGGGTTTGGAGAAAAAAAAGAACAGGAACGCAGCAGGAATAAAAAGAATGATTCTTCTTTTTAGTTCTTTTGTTGCGCTCTTTTTGTTGTTGTCTGTGCGTTCTAAGGCGGATTCCAATTATACTCCGGTTCAGGCAGTGATTCCTTTTTATTGTGAAAATACGGAAAGTCTGATGAAGATTTCCTATATCATCACGCTGAACGGCATTTCCGAGAATGCTCCGTTGCCGAATATTTCTCAGATGACTTTGGCAGGCGGGGAGAGCGGAAACTTCCTGGTGAATGTTTCCGAGCCGGGAACTTACATATACCGGCTGTCGCAGCAGAAGGGCAACGTAAAATATGCATTATATGATGATAAAGAATATGATGTTTATCTTTATGTTACGAATTATAAGGAAAAAGAACTTATCTATTCGTTGTCCGTGGTGCAGGCAAACGGAGATGTAAAACCGGACGAGGTTGTTTTCATCAATAAAATGAGTAAAGCTTCGGAAGATACCCAGGAGCGTGATTCTTCGAAACGGGATGAACCGTCGAAGTCGGATTCAGGCGGAAATTCAACCGAGAATCCGACCGAAAACAATCTTACCCCGGGGAGTCTGATTGCCGGAAAGACCGGTGAAAACAATTACGTATATATCGGATTGTACATCGGAAGCATTTTTGCATTGCTTGTCGGAGCGATTATTTATGTTGTGGTAAAGAAACACCGGAAAGCGGATGCTTCGAATATCGAAACTGAGTAGGCATGGTAGAGAAAAAGAACGAACAAAAACCGAATCAGAAGCCGGAAAAAGGGCCGAAAATGAATCCCGATCAGGGAGCAGAACAAAAGCCTGATCATAAGCCTAAGAAAAAGAAGAGTGCGTTACATTTTGCAATTGAATTCTTTGTAAAAATCGCAGTTACGGCTATCGTGATAACCATTTTGGTGATTTTTGTTGTAGGGATTTATGTAAACCATTCGACTTCTTCTTATCCGATGTTAAAAGATGGTGATTTATGTATCACCAACAAACTCGGCACAATCCTTCGGGACGATGAAATCGCCTATAAGAAAGACGAACAAATCCGGTTCGGAAGAGTGGTGGGGATGCCGGGAGACGTGGTGGACATCACGGAAGAAAGTCTTACCGTGAACGGATATGGTGTTTACGAGAACGCGGTTTATCCGACAACGGCAGAGGGTGCAAAAATCGAATTCCCCTATACGGTACCGGCGGACAGCTATTTTGTCCTGAACGATTATCGGAGTGATCCGACAGACAGCCGTATTTACGGCGGAATCCCGAAGGCAGAAACAAAAGGAAAAATATTCCTGCTGCTAAGAAGAAGAGGGTTTTAAGACAGGCTCCTGTAAGATAAGTTCTTTTAAGGATAACCGAAAGAGATTATTCCCGACAGAAGGGAAACAGAATGACGGTAATTATGCTTCGAGAGAAGCTTAATTATAGAAACTATTAATTATTTCATTTTTTCAATGGAGGTGTTGAAATGAAGAAACGAACAAGAAACAAGTTGTTGATGATTGCATCAGCGATACTGCTGGCTGCGGTCACGGTATTGCCCGGCATCGGGGCGTTGAAAACGAATGCGGCAGGAACAAATTATGATGTTTATTCCACTTCGCCACAACAATTACGAACGGGTGATTCGCGTGAGACAACCGAAATCCAAAAGTTTTTGCAGATTGAAAACGGTCATATCATCCCTGCTTCAGTATTTTCTTTTGATATTACTTCAGGCGAAGTTGTTTCTCCAACAGATACAACTTTGCCGGTATATGAAGGTGTCAGCCCGGATGATATTAAATTTAGTGAAAAAGGAGGAGCCGTTCAAGCAACCGGAAAGCATGAAATTGAGTTTGAGGAACAGCAAAGACCTGCTGATGGTACAGGCACCAATGGTGTAACCGTACAGTCTGATGTTCCGGATGCAGATCATTATACCGCATCCAAAACGATGGTTCTTGATTTTAGCGCAA